>NZ_JBFULJ010000065.1:0-12909 GCF_056400385.1 Priestia sp. P5_B4 | reverse complement strand
GCTTAGCACTTACTTCTTATTTAAAAGAAACAAACGTCGTCGCTTCTATTGGCCATTCTGACAGCACATATGATCAAGTTGGTGAAGCCATCGAAGCAGGAGCTTCTCATATTACGCATTTATATAACGGCATGCGCGGTCTTCATCATAGAGAGCCGGGCGTATTAGGCGCCGCGTATTTGAGAGATGAATTATTTGTAGAGCTGATTACAGACGGCATCCACTGCCGACCTGAAATGGTCAAGCTTGCGTACGATCAAATTACAAGTGAACGCATGATTCTTATCACGGATTCTCTTCGTGCCAAATGGCTAAAAAACGGTACGTATGATTTAGGCGGACAGCCTGTTCACGTAAATGACACGACTGCTACCCTTGCAGACGGAACGTTAGCAGGAAGTATCTTAAAGATGAACGATGCGATTAAAAACACGATGAGCTTTACGAATTGCTCATTAGAAGACATCGTAAAAATGACTGCTGAAAACCCAGCAAAACAGCTTAATCTGTTCGATACAAAAGGAAGCCTCAAAATTGGAAAAGATGCGGATATCGTAGTGTTAAATGAAAATTTAGATGTTGAAATGACATTTTGCCGAGGCACATTGAGCTTTCAAAAGGAGGACTAACAATGAATATCATCCAAGTGAAAAACTACAGTGAAATGAGTGCAAAAGCAGCTGATATGCTGATTAGCAAACTTCATAAAAAGCCAAATATGAATCTGGGACTTGCAACGGGCGGCACGCCGAAAGGGTTATATGATCGTTTAATTCAAGATCATAAAGAGCACGGCACGTCTTACAAACACGTTACTTCCTTTAACTTAGATGAATATGTCGGAATGAAACCGCAAGATCCAAACAGCTATCACTACTATATGGCAGATGCGTTATTTAATCACATTGATATTGACGTAAGCAACACGCACGTTCCTAACGGCCTAGCTGATACGCCTGAAGAAGAATGCCGCCGCTACGATGAAATGATTCAAAATCACGGAGGCATTGACCTTCAGATTCTTGGAATCGGCCAAAACGGACATATTGGCTTTAACGAACCTGGTACGTCATTCAACTCTCCTACTCATATTGTGACGTTAGAAGAGTCAACGCGAAATGCGAATGCTCGCTACTTTAATTCTCTTGACGAAGTGCCTACTCAGGCTATTACAATGGGAATTGAATCGATTATGAAAAGTAAAGAAATTTTACTTCTTATCTCCGGGGAAGCCAAAGCAGAAGCGATGTATCAGCTGCTTAACGGAGAAATCACAGAGAACTTCCCTGCTTCTATTTTAAAGAAGCATCACTGTGTTACAATTATTGCGGACCAAGAAGCTTTAGCTAAAGTGAACCTTTGAAAGAATAGTCAAGCAGCCTGACCCGGCTATAATCAATCCGTCTTTATGAAAGAAAGGTGTCTCGCTATTAGTTAGAGCATATATAGATAACATACCTCCTCGTCTTTTTTAGATGAGGAGGTTTACATAAAGGAGAGAACTTAAGTGATTGATAAAAGCTCACCTCTTCCGATTTATTATCAAATTGAAGAACAGTTGAAAAAACAAATTGAAAACGGAGAGTTAAAACCGAATGATTCGCTTCCTTCTGAACGAGAGTTTGCAGAACGATTTGAAATCAGCAGAATGACCGTTCGCCAAGCAATTAACAATTTAGTAAACGACGGTTATTTGTATCGTCAAAAAGGCCGCGGCACCTTTGTATCTGAAAAAAAACTGGAGCAGCAGCTCGTTGGATTAACGAGTTTTACAGAAGATATGAAAGCGCGCGGAATGGTGCCAAGCAGTAAGCTGCTGAGCTTTGAAATTATTGCGGCTTCAGAAAAAATTGCCGATCAGCTGCACATTTCTCTTCATGCACCTGTTTATGAAATCAAGCGTATTCGTTTAGCTGACGACGTGCCAATGGCGCTTGAAAGCGTGTATGTATCCGCTAACTTAGTCAAAGGCTTAACAGAATCCATTGTTAACGACTCTCTCTATCGCTATATTGAAGAAGAGCTCGGGCTAAAAATTGGTGAAGCCAACCAAACGTTAGAATCCATTTTAGCTTCTGAAACCGAAGTGAAACATCTTGGAATCAGCTCATATTCACCCGTTCTATTAATTCAAAGAAATACGTATTTGCAAGACGGCACGCCGCTTGAAGTGGTGAAGTCTTCGTACCGAGCAGACCGCTATAAGTTTACGATTAACATGACACGATCTTAACTAAGGAGTTTTTTTATGTCTAGTTTATATCTACAGGAACTAACAAAACTGCTTGCTAAAGTGGAGATGCATGAACAGCAGGCAATGGAATCCGCAGCGGAGAAAATCTCACAGCAACTAGCTTCTCATCACCTCATTCATTTATTTGGGTGCGGTCATTCTCATATTTTAACGGAAGAAGTGTTTTACCGTTCCGGAGGGCTTGCGCCGATTCATCCTATTTTTGTAGAAGAACTGATGCTTCATAAAGGAGCTTCGCGCTCTTCACAGCTAGAGCGTAAAAACGACTATGCCTCCACTTTTATGGAAAAAGAAGATATCGTACCAGGCGATATCATGATTGTGATTTCTACGTCGGGCGTAAATCCCGTTCCGATTGATGTGGCCTTAATTGCAAAAGAAAAAGGCGCTTTTGTTATCGGGCTTACCTCTCCTTCTTATGCCACGAGCCGGGCTTCGCGGCATAAAAGCGGAAAATACCTTCATGATGTCGTAGATCTTGTTATGAATAATCACATTCCAAAAGGAGACGTTCTTCTTCATCAGCAAGATATTTCTTTCGCTTCTGGTTCTACTGTAATTGGAGGCGCTATCTTAAATGATGTACTATCTAAAGCCATCCAAAAACTGCTCAGCCGCGGCATCACGCCTCCTGTCTTTTTAAGCGGAAACATGGAAGGTTCAGATGAACATAACCAGCGGTTGATTGATGCTTACAAAGGAAGAATTACTGCCCTATAACAGCCCCTGCGGCTGTTTTTTTGCACAAAAAAAAGATGCTTGAAAGCATCTCATCAAAGTCGGACTGTACGATTTGGACTAGATCTCCTCTTTATCAGTAGAAGTCTTGTTCACAGCACCATAACATACTTATCCKACATAATTACTATGTTTAACATAAGTATACTCTTTTATACCTTAGGTGTCAAATAAGTTATAAGAAATTTCGTAGTGCATTCATTTGAAGATTTTTTTACGGTAATGTTCCAGCTGGCTTTTAGCTTCTTTCATAATTGTTGTATGTATGATTTCATCCGTGATGGTAAAATAATTTACTATACTTAACTTATAGATTTTACATATAAATTCCCGCCAAAATTTTGTATACGATTTCCTGCCGCATCTCACAAAAAAGAACCTGCATCAAAACTGATGCAGGTTCTTCCCTTCATATCATGCTAATTATTTCATGTTCATTTGCCCTTGTGAGGCCCTTTCGCTACGTATATCGGTTCATAACGAGAGTGCCAATTGTCAGATCAGAATATCTGCTTTTCATGTGAGGTAATACGTTTGCTGAAGTTGCTGTTAAGTATTCCAAAACTAAACCAGTCCCTTCATGAAGCTAAGTATTTACCTTTCACAGTAGCCTTAGAAAAATTCCTATCGGCTCTGTACTATTTGTATACCACGTTTCAATTGAACTAAACTAAAAAATTCATTTTAATCAAAAAATTCTTAGCACGGGGATACAACCATTAACAGCCTATTATAAATGGAGCTTTAATCCTTCATGAGAAGCAGTAAATCCGAGCTTTTGATAAAAACGCAAAGCCTCCGACCGTTCCTTGTCGGTTGTTAATTGTACTAACTGACAGTTACGTTCTTTCGCTCGTTGAATCGCCCATGTAATCAACTGATATCCAACCCCTTTTCCGCGCTCTGACGAAGCGGTTCGGACTCCTTCAATCGTTGCTCTCCACGCGCCTTGTCGTACAATGTGGGGCGTAAAGGTTATTTGTTGAACACCTATTACTTCACTATCTTTACATGCGACAATCAGTTCATTGTTTGGATCCGCATCAATTGCCTGAAATGCTTGAACATAACAGGCTGGAAGCGGTGATTCGTAGCGCTCTCGTTTGCTTCCAAGCATATCATCAGCAAGCATTCCAACAATTTGATCTAAATCTTCCCGCACCGCTTCTCTAAAGGTTATTTCTCCCATTTCACACAGCACCTTTCCCGTGTCTATTTATGATATTAAAAAGAACAGTGACGAACAAGCTCAGAAGCGACGCCAAGAACAAAGCAGCCGCTAAAGCACCAAGACCCATTCCTTCAAAGCCGCCAACTCCAAATATGCTATATAGAAATAGAAATATGCTTATTAGCATGCTGCTAAGTGAAATTCCGTACTGCACAGGTGAGTTCCTTTTATAGAAGAAATACGACGCACCCAAAAGCAAAACAAAGAAAGCACCCATTAATCCAAATAAAGAAATCATTTACATCCTCCGCCTTCTTTTAAAAAAAGGAATTTATATCCATTATATACTATTATTTTTATTTATTCTATCTATATTAATAGCCCTGCAGCCACAACTAAATAGACATGACCAAAACGGCCATGTCTATTTTTCTACTATATTAAAAAGAAAGTTCTTTGAACCAAAAAGAATAAGGGGCTAAGCAAGCTTCATCAATTTCATTCATACGTTTTTTGCATCGCTGCAGCACCTCAGCAGGAATGTGTCTCTCTAAGTATGCAGATTCTCCGTTAGCTTGAATCGTTTTTTCTACTAGCTCTTCAAACACATCTAAGCATGCTAAAAACTGCGGAAAAGTTGTATTCACGAAACGCTCGCAGTCATCGTTGGACGTATCGAGCAGCACAACCGAACCGTTTTTTTGATGAAGACAAATTGGATCTCCAGCGCCTGTTGTTCCTAAAAACCAATAGTGCTGGTAGCGAGATGATAACTCAAATGTTTCGCATAATGTTGTTAACTTTCCTTTGGATGAAACGAACTCTAGAAATGGTGAAGCTTCTTTGGGCAATCCTTTTTCTGTTAGCAACTTCTTTGTCTCTTTATCAATATCAAGGGGTGCAAGCTGTTCGGCATCAAACTTCATTCGTTTTTCCTGTCGTTGCATCACATTTGACAACTTCTTTCACTCCTTTTCACCATTTGCTCTTTCTTTGCTTTTGTTTATTATAAAAGAAATCCAGCTCGTATTATATGCTACAAATGAACTTAATTAGACTGAAATTTTTTCCAATCTTTATTTATATAGCCCGATTTCCTCTTTATAAACACAGGTAAAAAGAAACCGATCAGATTTTCTCCAGTGAATTCTGCTTTGAAAAATAATTCTCATTCCCTTCTTCCCTTTTCAGCGTACTCTCGCCTCTTATAAAAAGGCTCAATCTTTATTATTCCAATTTTTTCTACTTTTTGCAACTAGGACTTATCTCACCATTTCTTATGCGAGATTAATAACTTGACAAAATACTAAAATAAGCAACAGTAATTATTTACAATTTTTTAAACTTTATGGTTTAATAGGTATGTAATTCCTGTTTTTTACTATATTTTTTTGGAGGTTTAACATGAAAAAAGGGTCAATTTATCGTTTTATTGCTTTTGCTTTAATGTTCACCTTGTGTTTTAGCCAATTAGGCTTACTGAAAACACAAGCGGCAGGCAATCCACCTGCTAATGAAAAAACATTAAGCATTGGTAAAGCAGCAAAAGGAACATTTACAGAACCAGAACAAACACATTGGTACAAAATTAATCCTTCTAAGCAAGAGGTAGCAAAATTTTCACACTACCGAATTAAGCTTCAAAGTGATGATGAAGTAAACATCACACTTTACTCTAGTCTTGAAAATGCCAAAAACAACGTGGCATTTGACCGTTATATGGGATACTCCTACAAAGATGAGCCTGCTCAGCTTGATTTTCCAATCGCTTGGACTGGCCCTTATTATGTGAAAGTTGAGTATTACGGAAGCGAAGACGACATGATTGAAGAAGATGCGGAAGATGGTTCAGCTTCTCCAGAACCACAGCCGGAAGAAAAAACAGAAGTTCCATATACAATCAGCTATGAAGGCGCTTCACTTCCTCCTTCTCAAATGATGGAAGAAGAATGCCCGGCTGAATTAAGTACAAGCCAAAAAGAAAACGGAAAAGGTATTTTAAAAGATTTGCGTACGATTCGCGACGCTGTGCTTTCAAAAACAGCAAGCGGAAAAGACCTTTCTTCTCTTTACTACAAAGCCGCTCCGTTTATCAGTTCTAAAATGATTATTGATAAATCGATGCGCGAACAAGTATACAAAGATTTAGTTCAGCTAAAGGGTCTATTTACAGATGTGGCGAAAAACGGCGCATCAAGCACATATATGATTACAAGTGCTGATCAAAAAGCAATCAATGATTTATACAGCATCGCTTATAAATCCGTTCCGGCTGCTTTAAAGAAAGACTTAGAAAAAGTAGCAGCACAGACAAAATTAAAAGACGTAACGGACTTAAACGTATCGTCTGTATTAGTAAGAGCTAAGTTAGTCAGCGCAAACAGCGTTTCAACAAAAGCTGAAACTCGCTATATTGTTAAATTAAAAGATGGTGCAAATGCTAAATCATTCAAAACAAAAGCACAGTCAAAATCAGCAAGCATTGAATCTATTAATCCATTAAAACAATCAGCTGCTTCTTTTGATAATATGTTTGTTATTCAATTAGATGACAGCAATGCAAAAAGCTTCAGCACGTCATCTGCTCAAGGTAAAATGACGGCAAAACAAATTCAGGCACTTCCTGAAACTGAATTTATCGAGCCGGTTCAAGAGTACCACGCTCTTTCAATGGATTCACAATATCCGTATCAATGGTCATTAAACAATACGGGTAAAAATGACGGTACGCAACATGCCGATATTCAATACGAATCACTTGAAAAATTACTAAACGGTCAAAAATTAAAAGATACGGTTATTGCCGTTGCGGATACGGGCGTCGATTCATCACTAGCTGATTTAAAAGGCGTGGTGGATACAAAAACAGGCTATAACTACGTGGATCGTTCGTCAAATGCAACAGACGACAACGGACACGGAACTCACGTAGCAGGTATTATCGCAGCCTCTGCAAACAATAACTATTCAATGGCCGGCATTAATTCTCATGCAAAAATTTTACCGGTTAAAATTCTAGACGCATCTGGAAGCGGAGATACAGAACAAATTGCGTACGGTATTAAATACGCGGTTGATCACGGTGCAAAAGTCATTAACTTAAGCCTTGGCGGATCTTACAGCCGAGTGCTTGAATATTCGTTAAAATACGCATACGATCATAACGTAACGGTTGTAGCTGCAAGTGGAAACGACGGTATGGAAGAACTCTCTTACCCTGCTTCATCTGCCTATGCGATTTCAGTAGGCGCATCAAACCGTTTAGATATCGTATCTGACTACTCAAACTATGGAAAAGGATTAGATATTACAGCTCCTGGCTCTGATATTCCAAGTCTTGTTCCAGACGGAAACGTCACTTATTTAAGCGGAACATCAATGGCAACACCTCACGTGGCAGCCGTTGCGGGATTATTGCTATCACAAAACCCAGGCTTAAAGCCAAAAGACGTTGAAAAACGCCTAACGGATACAGCTAAAGATATTAAATTTGATGAAAAAGATGCTCCTGTATACGATGATGAAGAAAGTCCAGCAGAACCCCCTGCTCCAGGCTACGATTACGTATCAGGATGGGGACGTTTAAATGCGTACAGCGCAGTAAGTGCACAGCAGCTGCAAGCGCAGGTAAAYACATTTGTCAGCACGCAAAAAATTGTTACAGGTAAAGCTCAAAGCGGTTCAACTGTTAAAGTAATGAACGGCTCAAAAACACTTGGCACAGTGAAAGCTGATGCAAAAAATACGTTCTCTGTGAACATTCCAGCTCAAAAAACTGATACCGTTTTACAAGTAGTTGTCACAAATGGAAAAGCAAGTACGAGCATTCGTGCAGTTGTTCAAAAAGCACCTGCCAAACCAGCGGTAAAAGCGGTGACGAATAAAGATGAGTATGTAACAGGAACGTCTAAAGCGAATTTTACGGTAAATGTTAAAAACAGCGCTAAGAAAGTGATTGCTTCAGCAAAAGCTGATGCAAAAGGCGCGTTCAAAGTGAAAATTCCAAAACAAAAAGAAAACACAGTCTTGTACATCACGGCTACAAACAGCCAAAAACAAGAAAGTGAAGAAGTAAAAGTAACGGTGCGTGACGTTATTGCTCCAAATGCACCTAAAGTGAATCCAGTCAGTGACGCGGATACAGCTATTAAAGGAACAGCTGAAGCAAATGCATCTGTTGTAGCGAAAGTGAACAACAAAGAAATCGGCAAAGCAAAAGCCAATGCAAAAGGTCAGTACAGCATAACGATTAAAAAACAAAAAGCAGGTACGGCAATCAGCGTAACAGCAGCAGACGCAGCCAACAACACAAGTAAAGCTACGACTGTAAAAGTGAGCGATAAAACTCCCCCTGCTGCACCAAGCGTCAATGCTGTCACAACAAAAAGCACGGCTGTAACAGGTAAAGCAGAAGCAAATGCTACCGTAACGGTAACAGTAAACAAAAAAAGCATTGGCTCTGCTGCTGCTAACAGCAAAGGACAATACTCAGTAAAAATTAAAAAGCAAAAAGAAAAAACAGTCTTAAGCGTAACTGCAAAAGACAAAGCGAACAATACAAGTAAAGCAACAACAAAAACGGTGACAAAATAAAGAAAAAAGGCGCTTGGCTTATGGCCAAGTGCCTTTTTGTTATAAAAGCTGTTTGTTTTTAAAGTACTTCCACATTCCCCACGTTAACACAATTAACATAACAATAATAACAGCAGTAGCCCAGTGGGAATTTTGATATGGAATCGGTACGTTCATCCCAAAAAATCCGGTTACGAACGTCAGCGGAAGCATAATCGTTGAAATCAGCGTTAAGACGTTCAGCTTTTCAGATGAAGTTGCATTGGTAATAGAATAATACGTATCAAGTGCACTGTTTACGAGGTCTCTAAATGTTTCAGCAGAGTCTACAATACGCTCTAAGTGGTCAAGCAAGTCAATGTAGAAAGGAACATTTTCTTCTCGTATGTCGAATTTCCACTTTCCATTCACCGTTAAGAAAATTCGGCGCTGAGGCAGAATAACGCGACGGATTAAGATAATCGTTCTTTTTAAGGCCAAGAACTCTTCCGTCACTCCGCGGACCTCTTTGTTGTAGATTTCATCTTCTAATTCATCAATACGCATGTCAATTCGGTCTAAAATCGGAAAGTATTCGTCCGTGATGCCATCAATCAAAGCATACAGTAAAAAGTCGGCGCCGCGGTTCATAAACTTTGGATAGCGTGAGCATACAGCATCCATTTTGCGAAGCCAGCCCATTTTATGTTTATGAATCGTCACTACGTAATTTGATCCGACAAAGGCATTTAACTCAAGCGTCGTAATCTCGTCATCACTTTCTTCGTTATAGCGAAGCGCGTGAAAAACGAAAAATTTATAGTCTTCGTAATCATCCATTTTAGCGCGAGGACTGTCGTGTAAGCAGTCTTCAATCGCCAATGGGTGAAAATCGAATAATTTAGCAATTTGAGCAAGCTCTTGTCCGTGGACATCATACAAATCAATCCACAGCAAATTATCAGGATTGCGCAATTTTTCATGCACGTCTCCTAAATCAAGATTCGTTACCATTTCTTTTGTTTCATCATCATATAAGTATGTTTTAATCATTGATTTTTCACCTCACATCATTGAGGCATTAAGGAGTATTTTCCTTCGTTGAAATGAGAGGAACATATACACCTTTGTTGCCCCTATCTTGTTTTGCAGTAACCTTCATCGAAATGGGGTCATCAGTGCCCATTCATCTCACCTCCTAATTAGTTGAAGGAACGCTGACTTGTAATACAGCTACTTCACAAAGTTTAATTTTAACATACAATCCAACTCTAGCGTAGCGCTTTTTTCAAAACCTTTCCCTCTCTATTTAAAGTTTCAAACAAAACTTCCGATACTATAAAAGCAGTTATAATCGGCAATCGATAACTAAAACCGCTTAAATTCTCCCTTAAAGGTCTAGAAAATCTCACATGACCGGTCTGTGGTCATATGAGATTTTCTACACTGATAAACATTATATGGGTGATGTGGAAAAACGTGTAGGAATTTTTAGACTTTCATCGAATACTTACTTAACAAACTTAGATTACGAAAAGGACTGATAATACATGCATTTTAAACGTGAAGAACCGTTTCGCTTTTTATTTGAGACTCCCATTGTTGGAACGTTTTCCATTGCTAAATACGACAACAAAGAAATCGATTCTAAGCCAGGTCCTTTGTCTGTTATCGACCTTTCACCGAAAGGAATCAAAATAATTACGCCGCTTGATTTACCTATTTTCAACCATCAAATTCAGCTAAAAATCAGCTTTTATTTAAATGAAAAACCCATCCATATTACCGGACTTTGCGTGTGGAAAGAAAAACGGCGCACCGAATACCTTTATGGCATTGAAGCGTTTAACGATGTGGAAGAACAAGCGATTTTAATTACAGAGCTCAAAACCTACGCCAAGAAAAAGCGAGATAAGCAATAAAAATAGCGCTCATTTGTTTTACTCCCCTTTTAAGATGGCAATACTACGAACGACTTCGATAGAAAAAGGTGAGGCGATGAGCAGCAAAGCAAAAAAAGAGTGGATTGGCGGTCTCGTACTATTTTTACTCGTCAGTTTTGTCAGCATCACATTTGCGGGCTATCATACGGTGAAAGCCGCCGTTGAACAAACGTATGTACCGCTTGAGCATGGGAACAAAACACACGTCAATTTAAAAAAAGGGCAACCGTTTTCCCTGCTTTTAATTCAAGAGAACGATCAAAATACGTCATTTGTATATATGACTGTTAATAAACAGCATGAATCAATAAAAATGACCCACTTGCCAGGGTCAACTCAGCTCGGCAATGAAACACTGAGAACCATTTATCATCGAGGAAATATGAATGCTGTCGTAAAGAACGTCGAAACGTATGCAAAGCTTCCTGTTGATTATTATGTCAAAATGGATCAGCAGTCAGTCGTCGATGCTGTAAATAAATTAGGGGGCATTATCGTCACAAACAAACGTGCTTTTGAACATAGCAACATTGTTTTTCCAAAAGGATCGATTCGCCTTAACGGAAAAGAAGCACTTGTTTTTTTAAAGGAGCGTAATGAGCAAGACATCTTTACTGCGCATGAAAGGCAGCTGTCCGTCGCGAAAGCCATTTTCAGCCAAGCAGCTACGATTCCCAATGTTGCAAAGCTGCATTCCCTTGTATTTACGCTCGCTGATCACATTGAAACCAATGCAACCTTTAATGATATCAAACGAATTCAAAAAACCTACAAACCGGCCGTTTCTCACGTAGACAAGCAGCAGTTTCCGCAAAACGAATGGAATCAAAAACAAGTCACAACGCGGCTGTATAAGCATTTAGAACGCAACGAGCTGTTTTTATAAAACACGCCTCACGAAAAAACCATTGACCATAGGCTCAATGGTTTTTTATGCTACTTATTTTCAGCAGGCACTACTTTTTCATTTATTTTAACCACAATTTGTTCATCTCGTTCATCTTTGAGATAGCTCTTTTGATAAAAAGAATGTTCATTAGGCGGTCCAATCACAACCGTATCCGTAATCGGAGCAACGGCTTCTGCTACTTCGCTTGCGCTTACTCCGTATGCTTTTTGAAACACGATCGGAGGCGTTAAGCGCAGCACGTCGGATCCTTCTGTAGATTCGAATTGATCATTGTTAAAAAAGAGATGAAGATGCGCTTCTTCCGATAAGGGCTCAATCCAATGCCACCAGCCCATCGGTATAAAAACAACTTCCCCTTCTTTTATCCGATAATTGTGCATGCTGCTTGTATCAGGGTCTAAAATAGATACCTGCACTTCACCTGAAACGACGATATCTAATTCCCACGCGTTTGGGTGCCAGTGTGGTTCTCTCATATGCCCTTTCGTCATATATAAATCAACAAAAGCACCTCCGAGCATTGCAGGCAGCTGAGTTGAGGTTAGTTGATACGCTATATTTTGATCGTTTCGTTTGAACAGGACATTTTGCTTATAGTTCACTGACAGATTAGGCGTTCCTGAGCTTTTTTTAATATTTGAATTATCCGGCACAAATCCAGATTTACTCATAGTGTCATACCCTCTTTTCATCAAAAAGTTATATGCACTATCCTATTAAAACTCTTAGCTAAGGGTGTTTTAATTAGGAAAAATAAAAAACGAGCGTTTCCACTCGTTTTTTATCCGACAAGACGTTCAATTTTCTTTTTCTTCCATACAAATTGATAATAGCTGTACTGCAAGATTAAGCTGACCACAAACGCCGCTGGATATCCAATCCAAATCCCTTTGATTGCAAGAGATGTAAACTGCGATAACACGTAGGCTACAGGTACTTCTACACACCAAATAGCCATAATGCTAAATACCGTAGGCCAAAGCACCGTACCGCTTGCTCGCATTGTAGCGGTAATAATTTGCGCATGACCGAAAATCAAATAGCTCCAAAGTGTTATAACTAACAGCTCTTCGGCAATATGGAGCGTGTGCTGACTTGTTAAAAACAGAGCTAAAATTTGATTAGAAAAGAGATAAATAAGTAAAATCAATACGCTGCCAATAACGTAATTCAGCATAATTCCAGAGCGGATAACTTCTGTTAAACGCTCAAATTTATTGGCGCCAATCGACTGCGCCGCAAAAATAGAAACCGCAATTCCTAAGCTGATTGCCGGCATTTGTACATAGCTTGCCACTTGGTTCACCGCTCCGTACGCTGCTGTAGCGTCTGAGCCAAATCC
>NZ_JBFULJ010000064.1:0-13162 GCF_056400385.1 Priestia sp. P5_B4 | reverse complement strand
GCCTCGTTCAGGAGCTACACCTGCATGAGCTGTTTTTCCATAAATTGTTGCATTTACTTTTGCTTGCGTCGGCGCAGCAACGATAATGTCTCCCACTTTGCCATCGCTATCTAAAGCATATCCGAATTTTGCCGTTACGAGGTTAGAATCAAGAGCTTTAGCGCCCACTAAGCCAGATTCTTCTCCTACTGTAATAATAAATTCAATTTTTCCGTGCGCGATGTTTTCTTCTTTTAATACGGTGATGGCTTCTAGCATTGCTGCTAAGCCTGCTTTATCATCCGCTCCAAGAATTGTCGTGCCGTCACTTTTAATATAGCCATCTTCAATAGATGGTTTAATACCGTTTCCAGGTACGACTGTATCCATATGAGAAGTAAAGTAGATTGTGTCTACGCCTTCTTTTGTAGCTGGTAATGTGCAGATTAAGTTGTTGGCTCCGTGGCCCGTTTTTTCTTTTGCATCATCTTCTACTACTTCGACGCCTAATGCGGTAAATTTTTCTTTTAGTACAACAGCAATTTTTTCTTCATGCTTTGTTTCTGAGTCTACTTGTACTAATTCAATAAATAAATCAACGATTCGTTGTTCATTAATCATAATATGTAATCCCTCCAAAAATAACCTACAATGGTATGTTACCATGTTTCTTTGCTGGACGCTCTTCCTTTTTATTGTGCAACATTTCAAGCGCTTGTATTAATTTTATTCGCGTTTCCCGAGGATCAATAACATCATCCACCATTCCAGCGCTTGCCGCTACGTAAGGATTAGCAAATTTCTCGCGATACTGTTCAATTTTTTCATGTCTTGTTTCATCTGGGTTTTCGCTGCCTCGAATGTCGTTTGCAAAGATAATATTTGCAGCACCTTGAGGACCCATAACAGCGATTTCGGCATTGGGCCACGAATACACAAGGTCCGCTCCAATCGATTTACTATTTAAAGCTACGTATGCACCGCCGTACGCCTTTCGCAAAATCACCGTGATTTTCGGAACGGTAGCTTCGGAGTATGCATATAAAATTTTAGCACCATGACGTATAATTCCGCCATGTTCCTGCTTGATACCTGGGAAAAAACCTGTAACATCTTCAAATGTAATAAGTGGGATATTAAATGAATCGCAAAATCGAATAAACCTTGCTGCTTTATCTGAGGAGTTAATATCTAAACTGCCTGCCATTACTTTAGGCTGGTTACACACAAGTCCGACAACTTTTCCATCTATGCGGGCAAAACCAATGACAATATTTCTTGCAAAGTCTTTTTGCACTTCAAAAAATGAGTGCTCGTCCACTACTTGGTGAATGACTTGACGCACATCGTAAGGGCGCACGGCATCAAACGGGACAACGTCTAATAAATCCGGACGATAATGATCAGACTCTGCCTTTGAGGCTAAAGGAGGCTGCTCTTGGCTAGACTGAGGAAGATAGCTTAAGAGCGTTCGTACTTGTTCTAGCACCTCTTGTTCTGTTGCGCCTCTAAAATGGGCATTACCGCTAATTTCGTTATGAACAGCTGCTCCTCCAAGATTTTCAGAGGAAATGCTTTCTCCCGTTACCGTTTCAATTACTTTTGGTCCTGTAATGAACATTTGACTTGTTTCTTCTACCATAAAAACAAAGTCCGTAATCGCCGGTGAGTAAACGGCCCCGCCTGCACAAGGACCCATAATAACAGATATTTGAGGCATGACACCCGAATAAATGGCATTTCGATAAAAAATATGACCGTATCCATCAAGAGACATGACGCCCTCTTGAATACGAGCTCCGCCTGAATCATTTAAGCCAATAAACGGCACGCCTGTTTTAGCCGCTAAGTCCATTACGTGCGCAATTTTTTTAGCATGCATTTCACCTAACGCGCCTCCAAATACTGTAAAATCTTGCGAAAACAAATAGACTGAGCGACCGTTTACCTTGCCGTAACCTGTTACTACCCCGTCTCCTGGTCCTACTTGACTATTCATACTGAAATCTGCACACCGATGTTCAATAAACGGATTTAATTCGACAAATGTATGTTCATCCAAAAGAATTTCAATTCGTTCGCGTGCCGTTAGTTTTCCTTTATGGTGCTGTTTTTCAATTTTTTCGTCTCCGCCGCCTAACTCGATCTTTCGGCGCTTATCGTACAATTCATTTAATTTATCATAAATGTCAACCATGTTTCTTCTCCTCCTCTAGTGTTTTTTCACAGAGCTCATAAAGAACACCGTTTGCTGACTTTGGATGCAAAAAAGCAATGGATGCTTCCCCTGCGCCTTTGCGCGGAACATCGTCAATCATTTGCACACCCTTTTCCTTTAACTCGTTAATCCGTTCTTCAATCGTGCGCACACCTAAAGCAACATGATGAAGACCTTCACCTCTCTTTTTGATAAACGCGCCAACCGCACTGTCTTCAAAGAGCGGCTCTAATAATTCAATTTTTACGTTGCCGCACTGAATAAAAGCAACTTTTACGCCTTGTTCTTCTACTTCTTCTACTTTTAATAGAGACAGTCCTAATACCTTTTCATAAAACGGGAGGCTGCCTTCAATTGATTTTACAGCTATTCCTATGTGATCAATTCCTTTTATCACTTTCTCACCTCTTTTAAAAAAGCGTTTTCATTTACACATATTCTTGAAAACAAAAGAAATCTCCTGCTCACGTATCTACAGAAAGTTGCTTGTCTAAGCAGCGGAAGACATGTAAAATAGGAAAAAAACGTGTAGGAGGACTTTGGTTGTATGTCTAATAAGAAAATCCAAAAAACCATTGTGTTTTTAATGCTTCTTGTCATGTTAATATCTACGCTTTTAGCGGGACTTGCCATATGGTTTTAATCGAGACTGATGACTAAAAACATAGATGCACTGCTGCTTCTTTGTGCAATGCAAACATATAAAAAAGACTGGTGACTAGTCACCAGTCTTTTGCTGTATATTCACAATGCCTTTTTGAGCGGCTAACTCTTCAAAAGATTGATCTGTAGATACAATCCATACTTTTGTACCTAACGGGACTTGATCATATAAATGGCTTACTTCACGATTTTCTACGCGAATACAGCCATTCGATACATATTTACCGATGGAATCCGGCTGATTTGTACCATGAATGCCATAAATACGTCCGTCAGTCTCTCTTGCATCAAACCCAATCCACCTTACACCTAGAGGATTTTGAGGAGCGCCTCCTTCAATATTACTTCTCCGATAATAAGGATTAACAGCTTTTACTGTTACCGTGAACTCCCCTTCCGGCGTCAGATTAACTGTTTTCCCCGTTGCTACTTTAATAATTTGTTTAATTTCTTTATTTTGAATATAAGCAAGCTCATTGCTTTGTTTATTAATAATAATATAAGGATCATTTGGCAACAGATTTTCTCCTAATGGCCAAACCGGAGATAGTAGTAAAAGGATAAAAGCAAACACATGCACGTAATCCACCACCTTACGTTAGTCCTAAGTAGAAGACAAGAGAGATATCTCTTGTCTTGTTTAGTGTTCGTAAGCAAGATAAACAACATGCATACTGTTTAACTTATTTTTAAGGTTTGTTTAATAACCAAATATTGTTCAATTTCTTTGACTACGTGCAGTAAATCGGCACGCGCTTCAAACTCTTCCCGCGTTTTGGGAAGCGGCATCTCTGCAAACGCTTCTCGTAAATGCTGAAGTTTGGCTAAAAATAATTTTGCTGTATTACCGGGGTGGATGGATAGACTTAATTCTTCAATGAAATCGGCAATCATGTAGCGCTGTTCTACCACCAAATCAATAGCAGTAATGAGAGGAAGCGTTCGCTCAATAATTTCAAGCTGTTTTTCACGAATTTTAAAATAGCGGTAATAATAGTTTTCCCCACGCACAAAATGATTTTCTACATCACGAAACGCAAGGCTTTTTGCTTTTTCTAAAATTTTTACCGTATTTGCAATTTCCTTACCGTCCCAACTGCTGTCATTGGTTCTGAGATACAGGGCAATTTCTTTTAACATCGACCGGAAATTCTCTTCAATTTCTTGCTGATACGTGCGAAGCTCTTGATCTAAACTTGGCATGTATAAATTCACAAGCAGGGCAACACCTATCCCAATTACAATTAAGCCAAGTTCATTAAAGACGATTCCCCATGTCATATTGCCTTTGGAGTAAATATGAAGCAAAATAACGGAGCTTGTAACAATGCCTGCATTAACTTTGAATATAACCGTAACCGGGATAAACAAAAGCAGCATCAGTCCTATAACAAGTGGATGATAAGCAATCCCTTCAAAGAATATAAACGAAAACAGAATGGATAAAGAACAAGCAATAAAACGATCGCTTGCACTTCGCAACGATTTTTTCTTTGAATTTTGAATGCACAAAATGGTGATAATTCCAGCTGATACAAAAAACTCGAGGTGAAAGAACTGAGCTATAATAATAGCCAGTGATGTACCGACGGCTGTTTTAATTGTCCGGTACCCAATTTTAAATTTCATTTTCTAGACTCCTACATGTTGGTTTCTTTTTAGTGTGATAAAATACTCTATTCTTTATTAACACGAATAGAAAAATAACACAACCTTAAATCTTGCTGTACCGTATAAATCCCAATAAAAAAAGTGCAGAAAAGATCGTACTCTTCCTGCACTTTTTTATTATAAAATCTTTTCTAAGAAATCTTTAGCACGCTTGCTTTTAGGCGCTGAGAAAAATTCAGCCGGAGGCGCATCTTCAACAAGAACACCGCCGTCTAAAAATAGCACACGATCCGCTACTTCTCGTGCAAATCCCATTTCATGCGTTACAATGACCATCGTCATTCCTGTTTCTGTTAGCGACTTCATTACATCTAGTACTTCTTTTACCATCTCTGGATCCAATGCTGATGTTGGTTCGTCAAACAGCATCACTTTCGGCTCCATTGCCAGTGCTCTGGCAATAGCTACACGCTGCTTTTGACCGCCCGATAAGCGATTTGGAAACTCGTTGGCTTTCTGAGCAAGTCCCACTTTTTGGAGTAATTCTTTGCCTTTAGCAACAGCCGTTTCTCTTGACATGCCTTTTACCGTCATCGGAGCATACGTCAAATTTTCAAGCACTGTCATATGTGGAAACAAGTGAAAATGCTGAAATACCATTCCTACGTTTTCACGCACACGCATAATGTTTGTTTTTTTATCTGTAATCACTTGACTGTTAATTGAAACGACTCCGCTCGTCGGTTCTTCAAGCAGGTTCATACAGCGTAAAAAAGTAGATTTACCAGAACCAGAAGGGCCAATAACAGCCACGACTTCTTTTTCTTTAATCGTAGTTGAAATACCTTTTAAAACTTCATTTTTACCAAATGATTTGTGTAGATTTTCAACATTAATCACCTTTTCTCATTCTCCTCTCGACTGCTTTACCAAGGAGCGTTAAGCCCATTACCATTACATAATAAATCAACCCTGCAAAAATTAACGGTTCAAGGTAGGCGAATTTTTCTCCACCTACAATGTAAGCACGTCGCATAATGTCGAGTGCTCCGATAACTGTAACGATAGCTGATTCCTTTGTTAATGTAATGAACTCATTCATTAAAGCAGGTAAAATATTTTTGAGTGCCTGTGGCAAAATAATTTGTCCCATCATGCGGCGATAAGGAATTCCTAACGCTAATGCCGCTTCACGCTGTCCTTTATCAACAGCTAAAATACCAGCGCGAATAATTTCAGATATATATGCTGCAGAGTTTAGCCCGAACGCAGCAACGGCCGCTGGAAACGGGGCAATATCAAACCCGAGCAGCTGAGGTAATCCAAAGTATATTAATAATAATTGCAGTACTAGCGGTGTTCCGCGAAACACGGACGTATATGCATCCGCAAACCATTGAAGAGGTTTATTGCGGCTGATTTTACATAAAGATAAAATAACTCCCAGCACAAACCCTAAAATTGCTGAAGCTAGGACTATCTGTATCGTTACCCCTATCCCTTTTAAAATATAAGGCATAGAAGGCACGATTTGCGAAAAATCCAAATTCATGCCTAGTTCCATTCCTCTCTAACTATCATTCTTATTTTTGGTTGTCAAACCACTTAACGATTAATTTATCTAATTCACCGTTTTCTTTCATTTTCTTTAATTCACGGTTAAAGTCATTCGTTAGCTTGCTGTCTTTAGGAAATGCGATTGCTGATCCTTTACTTGAATCTGGACGCCCTGTATCAGACATTTGCAAGCTTTTGTCTTTATTCACATATCCTTTAGCTACTGTATCTTCAATAATCGCTGCATCGATACGATTTGATTTCATTTCTTGAATTAGTTCTGGAATACGGTCACGCGTTGTTACATTTACTCCGTCAACTTCTTTTGCAATTTCTTTTGCTTCGTCTGCTTGAATAGAAGAAGTTTGTACACCGACTGTTTTTCCTTTTAGTTCTTCTGCATTTTTAATTGGCGCATCTTTCTTCGATACAATCATGTTTTTTGCTTCATAATATACGTCTGAGAAGTCCACGTTCTTTTTACGCTTTTCAGTTGGTGTCATACCAGCTAAAACTAAATCGACTTTATTAGATTGTAAAGCTGGAATTAATCCGCCAAATTCCATATCCTTCACCTGTACGTCATAGCCTAACTTTTTACCGATTGTTTTTGCTAAATCTACGTCAAATCCGATTGCTTCACTATCACCTTTTGCCGTATCAATATATTCAAATGGTGGGTAATCTGCTGATGTTCCCATTACTAGTACTTTTTTATCTTTGTCGTCGCTGCTTGCTCCACCATTAGACGTTCCTTCTCCTGCTCCGCATGCAGCTAAAACGCCTGCTGTTAAAAGACCAATTGTCGTTACCGATAACCACTTCTTCAATTTCATCTTCGTTCCCCCTAGTTTATTCCTTACATTATTTTTTAAAAATTAATAATATTATGAAATAAGTTTTTTACTATTGCAAGTAAATGTCGAAATTTAAATATATATTCATATAAATGTATTTTAACACAACATTATAAATATGCAATATCTTTTTTAAATATAAGTTTCACTATTTGAAAATACCTTTTCTCAACATTTTCCACTCGTTAGAAAGCCTGCATACAGATAGGTAAAAAAACGCATAAAAAAAGAAGCCGTTCAAAACGGCTTCTCTCTTACACTTCTTCACAGTGCTGTTCGAATGCTTCTTGCAGCTTCATCACAACTGACATTGGCTCATGGCCTTCAATTTCGTGACGCTCTACCATTGTGATAATTTTTCCGTCTTTTAATAAGGCGAAAGATGGAGATGAAGGCGGATAACCTTCAAAGTATTCGCGTGCACGTACAGTTGCTTCTTTATCTTGCCCAGCAAATACTGTAACCAAGTTTGTTGGACGTTTATCATAATGTACAGCGTGCGCTGCAGCAGGTCTTGCAATACCTCCTGCACAACCACAGACTGAATTCACCATTACAAGCGTTGTACCAGGCTTTTTAAACGTTTCATCTACCGCTTCAGCCGTCGTTAATTCTGTATAACCAGCAGCTGTAATTTCTTTACGGGCTTGACGAACAACGTCGTTCATAAACAAGTTAAAATCGATATTCATTTTCATACCTCCCTTTTGCTATCTATTCTTTATCATAGCAAACGAAAACTAAAAAGGCGATTGCTTTGACTCATTTTTTCTTGGTAATCAAGATTAAACAAGAAAAGAAATGGTGATACTATTTTTACAGCTAGAAAACCATACTCTTAACTCCCTAGTGTAGAAGGATCCGCATAAAATACAGGATCCTTTTTTATATTTCCTTCATCGCCTGCTGGTAGGTTTTAATTAAGTGTTCGAGAGCTTCAGCCATTGTGACATCTCCCGTCATCATTTGTTTTTCAACATCCCCTAACGTTTGCTTAACTAAAGGATGTTCATAAAATGATTCTTGTAAATATTCATTAACACTTGCTTGTAACCATGCCTTCATTTGCTTTTGTCTTACTGTATAAAACAGATCATTTTTATTCATCCATTCCTTATAGTTACAAATTATCTTCCACAAGTCTTGAAATGATGCTTCTTCATAAGCAGAAGTTGTGATGACCTGTGGGTTCCACCCTTCAGAATGACCGTGAAGGAAACCGATGACGCTTTCGTATTCTTTTGCAGTCACTTCTGCTTTTAGCCGGTTATCCCCGTCTGCTTTATTTACACAAATCAAATTAACCCATTCAAGCAGCCCTTTTTTAATTCCTTGCAAATCATCTCCTGCTCCGGTTAAAGCAAGCAGAACAAAGAAGTCTACCATCTCTTTTACAATCATTTCACCTTGGCCAACGCCCATCGTTTCGACAAATATGATGTTATACCCAGCCGCTTCACAAAGAAAAATGGCTTCTCTCGTTTTAAGATGAACACCTCCAAGCGTTCCTTGAGAAGGTGAAGGACGGACAAAAGCGTTCTCTTGTTTGGTAAGAAGCTCCATTCTCGTTTTATCTCCTAAAATACTTCCTCCAGACAAGGTACTGCTTGGATCGACTGCCAAAACTGCAACGGAATGGCCATTTTTGCATAGGTACGACCCAAATTTGTCAATCAGCGTACTTTTTCCTGCTCCGGGTACGCCTGTAAAACCGATGCGCACTGAATGCCCCGTATGAGGATAGATTTCTTTAATCAGCTGTTGTGCTATTACTTTATGCTTGGGCGCTTTACTTTCAATTAAAGTAATAGCTTGAGCTAACGCTGTTCTTTTTCCTTCAAGCAGCCCTTGTTTATAATCTTGTACCGTTTTTAATTTCACCAATTGTCTTCACCAACTATTCTTCTAACCGTTTCTTTATTTCATATAAAACGGAAACGGCCGCTTTTGGGATTACTGTTCCAGGTCCAAAGATTGCAGAAGCGCCGTGTTCTAAAAGAAATGAGTAGTCTTGTTTAGGAATAACGCCTCCGACAATAACAACGATATCGTCGCGCTCTAATTTCTTTAACTCATCAACAAGCTGCGGCAGTAACGTTTTATGCCCGGCTGCCAAAGAACTTATGCCAATCACATGTACGTCGTTTTCTACAGCTTGCCTTGCTGTTTCTTGAGGCGTTTGAAATAAAGGACCGATATCAACATCAAATCCAAGATCAGCAAAGGCTGTTGAAATGACTTTCGATCCTCTGTCATGCCCGTCTTGCCCCATTTTTGCGACTAAAATTCTTGGGCGTCTTCCTTCTTCCTCTAAAAATTCAGCCGTGAGCTTTCGAACTTCTTCGATTTGATCTCGATGCACAAACTCCGCACTGTATACCCCGCTGACTGACTTAGAAGTAGCCTGATGTCTTCCAGCCACTTTCTCAATAGCTTCTGAAATTTCACCTAGTGTAGCTCTAGCTCTCGCAGCTTCAACCGCAAAAGCAAGGAGATTCCCTTCACATGTTTTGGCACAATTGGTCAGTCGATTAAGCGCTTCGATTACCGCTTGTTCGTTACGTTCACTGCGTATTTTCTTTAACTTTTCCAGCTGCTTCATTCGAACTGCTGTGTTATCAATATCAAGAATATCAAGCGGTTCTTCTTGCTCCGGCTGAAACTGATTCACACCTACAATAATTTCTGCCTGCGAGTCTATTCTTGCTTGTCTGCGCGCAGCGGCTTCTTCTATCTTCATTTTAGGTACGCCTGCTTCTATTGCTTTTGTCATTCCGCCGAGCTGCTCTATTTCTTCAAGGTGCTTCCACGCTTTTATCATTAATTCATTCGTTAATGATTCCACATAATAAGAGCCTCCCCAAGGATCAATAACGGAACAAATCTCCGTTTCATTTTGTAAATAAAGCTGCGTATTTCGGGCAATTCTAGCTGAAAAATCAGTTGGAAGAGCAATCGCTTCATCTAGTGCGTTTGTATGAAGCGACTGCGTATGTCCTGATACTGCAGCCAGAGCTTCGACGCATGTTCTAATAACATTATTAAATGGATCCTGCTCCGTTAAGCTCCATCCGGACGTTTGAGAATGCGTTCTAAGAGCTAGAGATTTAGGGTTATCCGGCTCAAACTGCTTCATTAATTTTGCCCACAGCAGCCTCCCTGCTCTCATTTTCGCTACTTCCATAAAATAGTTCATTCCAATTGCCCAGAAAAAGGATAGCCTCGGAGCAAATGCGTCAATTGTAATTCCCGCTTTCAAGCCGGTTCGTACATATTCAAGTCCATCTGCAAGCGTATAAGCAAGCTCTAAGTCTGCTGGAGCACCTGCTTCTTGCATATGATAGCCTGATATACTGATACTGTTAAATTTCGGCATGTACTCCGCTGTATATTTAAAAATATCCGCAATGATTCGCATTGACATCTCAGGAGGATAAATATACGTATTGCGCACCATATATTCTTTTAAAATATCATTTTGAATCGTTCCAGCCAGCTTTTCTTTTTTTACGTCTTGTTCTTCAGCTGTTACGATGTAGAAAGCTAAAATAGGAAGCACCGCCCCGTTCATTGTCATCGACACGGACATTTGATCAAGCGGAATCCCTTCAAACAGCTGCTTCATATCTATCATTGAATCAATTGCCACACCTGCTTTCCCTACATCTCCAACAACTCTTGGATGATCAGAGTCGTAGCCGCGGTGGGTAGCAAGGTCAAAAGCAACAGACAGCCCTTTCTGTCCAGCAGCTAGGTTTCGGCGGTAAAAGGCATTGCTTTCCTCCGCCGTTGAGTATCCTGCATACTGCCTAATAGTCCAAGGCCGATTCACATACATCGTTGCATACGGTCCTCTCACAAACGGTGGGACACCAGGTGCAAAGTGAATAAAGTCGAGGCTATCTCTGTCCTTTTTTGTATATACTGATTTTAATTCAATTTGTTCATTCGTTTGAAAGGCAGTGAATGAACTTTGAGTCACGTCATCTTCCCTTTGCTGCTTTGAAAATGATAATGGAATATTAGAAAAAGAAGGCTTTTTATACATGAACTTCTACCTCCAAAGCACATAATAACTTCTTAACGCATTGAATAACATTCGTCTTAGGATGTATGACGCTCATTACACCTTTTTGCTGCCACTGCGTTTTGCGTGATACATGTTCTTCCCCTACTACGTACACATAAACGGAATCTTCCTCAAAATACGTCATCGCTTTTGTTAAGAGCTTTTCCACAAGTTCATCACTTCCACAGATCACATATGCTTCGTGCTTTTGTTCATTCATCCAATCTGCTATCTCGACATAGGAATCTATGTTTTTAATTGTTTCACACGCAAAGCCTGCACTTTCAAATAAAGACCGGGCAATCTCAGCTTTTTTACGGCTGTTAGGATCGGTGAGCTCCATAATGCCAATGCTCATTCCCTTTGTATAAACCCGTATTTTTTCAAACTTCTCTGCTGCTCTCCACTTAGTGAGCGGCACAACACTGTCAGGCTGTGTCTGCTTCGCCATTTGTTTTAGCATCCACCCTGCTGTTACCCCTTTAGATGCTAGCTTTGTATAATCCTCCAGGGAAAGATTTGATGAAAATTCCGAAGTGTTCTGATCACTGTATTTATCCATTTTTATTTCTTCTTTTCTAAACGGCGTGCTTTTTATCCCTTGAGATACATCCTGTTGCTTAGGAGCATAGTGTGTGACTCCGATCAAGCGCTCAATTCGGCACTCTATATTCTCTTGTCTTTTTACTTTCATTTGTTCAACTTCATCTTGAATTCGCCCTTGTTTTAAAGCTTCTTCCATTCCGCCGTGGTCTTCAATGTTTCCAAATAACTCCCAAGCTTTTGTCATTAATTCATGTGTGTAGGCTTCAACGTACCAAGAGCCTCCGGCAGGATCCATTACTTTTGATATATGTGTTTCGTGCTGTAAAATTAAGTGAGTGTTACGGGCAAGGCGATGAGCGAACTGAGAAGATGAAGATGTGACAGAATCATATGGCTCAATATGCAGACTATCCGCTCCTCCTACAATAGAAGCAAATGCTTGAACCGTGCTCCTTAATGCATTTGTATACATGTCTTCTTTAGACTGTGTAAGATGTGACGTTTCTGTATGGATAAACGGCACTGAAACGGCCGTGTCATCAAAAGCACGAACCACATTTGCCCAAAGCATGCGAAAAGCACGAAGTTTGGATATTTCCATAAATAAATGTGAGCTAACTGAAAAAGAAAAGGTCATGTGAGGTAAAACTTGATGTAAGGACAAACCGCGTTTTATGCATTCATCAATATACTGCACCCCTGTAGCAAGCATATAAGCTAGTTCTTGAACAGCGTTTGCACCGCTGTTATGGTAAGGAATGCTTGATACAATGATCGTTTTGAGCTCTGGAACATTACTGTGAGCCAAACGCGTTGCGTAAGCTAAATGATCGTATAAATCTCGAGTAGAAAGTGGAACTCTTCCATATTCAGCAAGGGTGCCGAGCGGATCCATTCCAACCGTYCCTTTTAGCTGTCTCATATTAAAGTTATGATCAGCACAGTATGCTTTTAGAAACGAAAGAAGCGGAACGGAAGTACATCCCGTATTTAAAAATAAAGGCACCGCTTCAAGAGCTACATGCTGAAACAAATGAGCAACATCCTCTAAAGTAGAAATTGTAGCGCCTGATGCTACTTCAGCTTCAGTTGCTTCATCAACGTCTTTCCCTTGCCTCATTGCTTCACTGCACGTAAAAGCGGCCGTATTTTGTCCATTTCTCAAACTGTGTAAAAGAAGTTTATTGCTTTCTTTAATAGAAGGTAAGTCGATTTTTTGGGTGATTTCCCATTCCCCTAGTATGTATGATTCTTTACCGGCTCCTCTTAAACAATCTATTCCCGCCGGACTCTGCTGTAAGTAGTCTAAATGTGCCGTATCACTTTCGAAATAAAGCGGTTTCAAAAAGATGTTTTCCAACGTTTCTTTTGAAGAGGTCGCGGTATTTTTGCTAACTTCCTGTGCCCAATCTTCTTTAGGTGTACGTGTAAATTCATGAAATGATAATGTATTTGTTTTCATTTCMATGCCCCTTTACAGTTAATAGCTGCCTGCTAAACCGAGATGATTACACTTTGAAGTTTGATGATTCTTCTTTTATTTTAATACATCTTTTACAAATTGTTCAATCATTGCTTCAAAATAAAAAGGGACCGGGACATAATTAACCTACGTTTACCATCACCATAAAAAAATCCGAACGAGTTGGATTCTCTTTCAAG
>NZ_JBFULJ010000063.1:0-13169 GCF_056400385.1 Priestia sp. P5_B4 | reverse complement strand
CCCTTTAAGTAGCCACATCACCGAAAGGTACACAAGAAGTTCACGAAACATAGTATACTTTGTTTACATTTATTTTGCAATACGTGTTTTGATTTTATTAAAGATTGTTCTTGCAGATAGACCTATACAAATTACCTCTGTATTCTCGTGAGACAGTGTGTAAAAGCTGCTAAACGACTATTAATTTTTTATTAAAATTGAGGAAAATAAACACCCCTTTGCATGCTTATCTTATTGCTTTTCCCTATTCTTTTGGATAAAAACAAAAAAAACAGGGCGACAGCTCCCTGTTTTTTTAAAAGCAATCAATAGCTTTCTTAGCTTACTCTTATTTTTGATCCATTACGCATTTCTGCAGCAATATATCTTACCAAATCGACTACGCGCTGAGAGTAGCCCCACTCGTTATCGTACCAAGCTAACACTTTAATTTTATGATCTTCCATTACGATTGTGGATAGTCCATCTACAATAGCTGAATGAGGATTTGTATTAAAGTCAATTGATACGAGTGGTTCCATTGTTAAATTTAAAATATTCTTTAATGGTCCTTCAGCAGCTTTAATAAACGCTAAATTAACATCTTCCATCGTCACAGGTTTCCTTACATCCACAACTAAATCGACAAGCGATACGTTCGGCGTTGGCACACGAAGCGCCATCCCATGAAGTTTTCCTTTTAAATGAGGAAGAACTAATGAAAGTGCCTTGGCTGCTCCAGTGGTTGTAGGAATAATTGATTGAGCACACGCACGGGCTCTTCGCAAATCTTTATGCGGATTATCGATATTCTTTTGATCATTTGTATATGCATGAACGGTCGTCATTAAACCGTTTTCAATTGTGAACGCTTCGTCTAGTACCTTGACAACTGGAGCTAGACAATTTGTCGTACAAGAGGCATTGGAAATAATGTTATGCTGATTCACATCAAACTCTCGTTCGTTTACGCCCATCACAATGGTGATATCTTCTTGTTTACCCGGTGCCGTTAAGACAACTTTTTTCGCACCTGCTTCAATATGTAACTGCGCTTTTTCTCTTGAATTAAATTTTCCCGTTGCTTCAACAACTAGATCAATCCCAAGCTCTTTCCAAGGCAAATTCAGCGGATCACGTGAATTTAATAGCTGAATTCTTTTACCGTTAACAATTAGAGCATCATCATCACATTTGACATCTCCATTAAATGCTCCGTGTATAGAGTCATATTTGATTAAATGTGCTAACGTTTCTGCTGGATAAGATGCATTTATTGCAATAATATCCAAATTTTCCTCTATAATCGCTGTGCGAAACACCATTCTTCCTATTCTCCCAAAACCATTAATGGCAATACGTGCTTTCATGGCTATACCCCTCTCTATATGTGTTATACTATTTAACTTTTTATATTGAATAGTATAACATAAATATTTAAAAAGTGAATAATATTAATTTTTTTTAATAAATTATTTTAATTAAGTTTTACTATATGTATATAGCAAGAACAGATATTTAACACATTCTTTTTTAGAAGCCCTTAAATATTCCCAATAAAAAAAGAGTGAATGCAATCATTCACTCTTTAATCTAGCCATAGGGCTAATATACTTAAAAGCTGTTGTTTTGTTTCTTCCACAGGACCGTTGTTATTGATCACCGCATCGGCTAAGGCTACTTTTTGAATTAAAGGCAGCTGTGCATGGATACGCGCATAGGCATCCTCCGCCGAGAGGTTATTACGCGACTTTAACCTTTCTAGCTGCACAGACTCATCGACATATACAACTACTACTTTATCGACTAAATGTGTCAAATCGCTTTCAAACAGCAGCGGAATATCTAATACAACGGCTTCGTAACCTTCCTCTATATAGCTTTCCTTTTGAGAAAGCATTTCTTTTCTTACGGCAGGATGTACAATTGCATTCAACTTTTTACGTTCTTCCTCTTGATAAAACACAATTTCCCCTAAAGCCGCTCGATTGATCTCCGCGTTCTCGTGAAGAATAGAACGGCCGAACGTCTCGACAATTTGTTTGTATGCTTCTTTTCCTGGTTCTACGACTTCTTTTGCAATGTGATCAGCGTCGATTACTGGAATATTGATATCTCGTAGCATTCCGGTTACCGTGCTTTTCCCGCTTGCAATTCCGCCTGTTAATCCAATTACAATTGACATTGGCCTCTCCTTTATCTCTTTATTTAAAATCTAAAAATACCTAAAATAATAAGCAGAACTCCTGGTACAAATGAGAACATTTTCATCCATGATAAACGTGAAAAAACCTTGCCAAATTGTATGCCCGCACTTAAAAAAAGAGAACTCATAAGAGCTACAGCAATTGCTAGAGCATACGGCGAATAACCTAATAAAGCCGCTCCAAACCCCGCTCCAAATGCATCAAGAGATAATGCAATTCCAAGTATAAATGCTTCAATACCATTGATGGAACCTGAATTATCTAAATCTGCTGCAATTGGCTTTTTTAATACGTTAATGACTAGGCCAATTGACTTAATTTCAATTTTCACTAATGTTTTTTCTTCTTTTACTCGAGGTGAATCTGCCGGATAAAAAAACTGGTATAAAATCCACATCCCAAGCAGAACAAGAATACCTCCGCCTACTTTATTTAGTACATCCACTGAAAATAGATGCGTAAGTACTTTTCCTAAAAACATAGAAAACATTAAAGAAAATGCTGAGCAACATGAAATAATAAAAATGGATTTCAGCGGGATTTTCACCTTTCGAAGTCCGTATKTCAGGCCAACACTAAAGCTGTCAAGACTTACGGCAAAAGCAAGAATAAGTAAAGAAAATGTTATCATGATGAGAGGACTCCTTTCCTTTCTGTCTATACGTAGTATATGAAAGGAGCCCATCCATTGTTATTTTTTAGCCGGCTGACAATTTGGGCAGATATGTGTTCCTCTACCGCCTACAACAAATTTTTCAATTGGGGTACCGCACATTTTACAGGATTCGCCTTTTCTTCCGTACACATAAAGCTGCTGCTGAAACATTCCTATTTGTCCCTGTGTGTTTACATACGTGCGAATGGTGCTGCCTCCTTGTTTCACAGCTTCTTGAAGAGTCGCTACAATTTCTTCGTATAATTTTTCATACTCTTCGTCTGTTAATTGGCTGGCCACTCGTTCAGGATGAATCCCTGCGCGAAACAGCGCTTCATCTACATAAATATTTCCAAGCCCAACCACGACATTTTGATCGAGTAAAACCGGCTTGATTTTTCGAGAGGTTTTGCCGATTCTCATTTTTAATTGACTAGGATTAAATGTTTCGTCAAACGGTTCAGGTCCAAGGCCAATAAGAGGAGGAAACAGATCTTCCTCTCCCTTTTTAAATAAGTGCATAGTACCAAACTTCCTTACATCCCGGTATCGCAATTCCGTTCCATCCGTGAAGTGAAAAAAGACGTGTACATGCTTATCTGGTTCTTCTGCATTCTCATGGAGAGCATATTTCCCTTCCATACGCAAATGAGAAACCATCGTATAATCATCGAGCACAATTTTCAAAAATTTACCTCTGCGTTCAACATCTCGAATGGTTTGTCCAACAAGCGCATCACAAAACTGTTCAACTTGTTCAGGACGTTTGATAATATTAGGCCATTTAACTGTTACACGCTCAATGGTCTTTCCACTGGCTAATTCAATTAACGTACGTCTGACGGTTTCAACTTCTGGTAATTCTGGCACGTTTGTCACATCCTTTTTCCACTACTTTGCTTCGTACCAAGTCTTTCCGTAAGAATAATCTACTTTCAACGGAACTTCTAACTCTAAAGCGTTCTCCATTACTTCTGGTACGATTTTCTCTAAAATTTTAATTTCTTCTTCTGGGGCTTCAAAAATCAGCTCATCGTGTACTTGAAGCAGCAGCTTAGCCTGAAGATTTTCATCTTTTAAGCGCTTATCCATTTCAATCATTGCTTTTTTAATAATATCAGCTGCCGTCCCTTGGATAGGCGTATTCATAGCCGTACGCTCAGCGAAGCTGCGGAGGTTAAAATTTCGGCTGGTGATTTCAGGCAAGTAACGTCGGCGGTGCAAGAGCGTTGTTACATATCCCTTTTCTTTTGCATCGCGTACAATCGTATCCATATACTCCTGTACACCAGGGAAGCTTTTTAAATAGCGTTCAATAAAAGTAGCCGCTGCTTTTCTTGTAATTCCTAAACTTTGCGATAAACCGTAATCACTGATGCCATAGACGATTCCAAAGTTAACTGCTTTAGCCTGGCGGCGCATATTGGACGTTACTTCTTCTCTTTCGACGTGGAACACATCCATCGCTGTTTTCGTATGAATATCTAAGTCATGCTTAAACGCATCAATTAGCTTTTCATCATCTGCAATATGAGCCAGTACGCGCAGCTCAATTTGTGAATAATCCGCTGCAAATATCAACCAATCAGGCTGTGAARGCACAAACGCACCTCTTATTTTTTTACCTTCTTCAAGACGAATCGGGATGTTTTGCAAGTTAGGATCTACTGAGCTTAATCTTCCCGTTTGAGTTAATGTTTGATTAAAGCGGGTATGAACTTTTCCATCGCTTTCATGAATAACCTTTTTTAATCCTTCAATATACGTAGACTGTAATTTTCCTAGCTGACGGTATTGTAAAATCTCTGGGATAATATCATGGGTACTAGCTAATTGCTCTAATACATCAGCTGATGTGGAATAGCCTGTTTTTGTTTTCTTTATGACCGGAAGCTGCATTTTTTCAAAAAGAACAACTCCTAGCTGCTTTGGCGAATTAATATTGAATTCTTGTCCAGCGTATTCGTAGATTTTCGCTTCAATTTTTTCAAGCTGCTCTCGAAGATCTTCGCCCATTTCATCCAAACGCGCGCGGTCAATTTTCACCCCTTGATATTCCATATCAGCAAGGACAATGGCAAGAGGCATTTCAAGCTTCTCAAACAGCTCAAACTGTTCATTTTCCACCAATTCTTTTTCTAACACTTCTTTTAAATAAGCTACGGCGGCTGCTTTTCTTACAACATGCTCAGCTAGCTGATCAGCTTCTGCAATGCTTCGCTTAGCTCCTTTTCCATACACAGCTTCATCTGATTGCACTTGATGGTATCCTTTTAATTTTGCAATTGTCGCTAGGTCATCATTTGCCTCAGCAGGATTCAAGATGTAAGAAGCAATCATTACATCATGTTCAATTCCTTTAATTTCATGCCCCGCCCATTTTAACGATACAATCGTACGTTTCCCATTAAACACCGTCTTTTTTACACGTCCATCTTCTAACCATGCTTTAAATTTAGAAGATGAAAGAGCTGTATCTTTATCAATAAAATAGTGACCATTTTTGTTGCTGATTCCAAAACCGAGCAGCTGATTGTGATGGTAGTTTTCTTCATACCCTTCTACGATCAGAGCTGCTTCGCTTGTTAGCATATCATCGTGAACTTCCTGCGCTATTTCAAACGTTAGTTCTTCAAAATCTGCTTCCTCTTCTGCTGATTCACCAAATTTAGCAAGCAAAGAATTAAACCCAAGCTCTTTAAATAATGAGATGACCTTTGAAGATTCAAACCCGTCATACTTTGCATCTTCTACAGATACTTCAAGAGGCGCTTCGCAATAAATAGTTGCAAGCTTTTTACTCATGATAGCTGATTCACGATTATCTTCTAGCTTTTCTTTTAATTTTTTACCGCTGACTTGATCGATAGATTTCAATACATTTTCAACCGTTTCGAACTCTTTTAATAACTTTAAGGCTGTTTTTTCGCCGACTCCGGGCACGCCTGGGATATTATCCGAGCTGTCCCCCATAAGGCCTTTCATATCAATAATTTGTGCAGCCGTAATACCATACTTTTCATCAATGGCTGCAGGCGTATAGGAATCGACATCCGTAATTCCTTTTCTCGTAATATCTACGGTTACATGTTCTGACACAAGCTGAAGTAAATCTTTATCACCAGAAATGACTTTTACGGCCATTCCTTTTTGTTCAGCTTGTTTTGAAAGCGTACCGATAATATCATCTGCTTCATAATCAGGCAGTTCATAGCGCTTAATCCCATATGCATCTAATAACTCACGAATAAAGGGAAACTGCTCTGAAAGTTCAGGAGGCGTCTTTTGTCTTCCTCCTTTGTATTCTGTAAATGTTTTGTGGCGAAACGTTGTTTTCCCTGCATCAAATGCCACAAGTAAATGTGTCGGCTTCTCTTCCTCTAAGATACGTGTCAGCATTGTAGTAAAGCCATATATGGCATTTGTATGTATTCCTTTATCATTGTTTAAAAGCGGCAAAGCAAAAAATGCACGGTAGGCAATACTATTCCCGTCAATTAATACTAGTTTTTGTGTCATTCATGTTCCTCCATTTCGCTCTCTTCTTATCTTACCTTTATTTTAGCAAACAATAAGCTTTAAGGACAAAAAGTAATCTTGAGTTCAACGTTTTATTTTCATGTGGTGATAAGATCTGTGCATCATAAAATAAAAACACCGCCTAGTTATTTTAGGCGGTGTAACATGTGAATGGATAGAAATTGTCAAAAAGAATCGGCGAAAATAGCACGGTTAAAGCTATTTTCGCCTTACACATTGGCTCCTTGGATGAAGGGGTTTCCATGAAAAATTGTATCAATTAATTATTAAGCTAAATTAAATAAATTGTAAAAGGAACGTAAACATTTTACATCTGCGGCAAATACTTGTGCAGCTTGACCGAAAAAGTTGTCCCTTTATTGACTTCACTTTTCACTTCAATTTCCCCTTTATGAGCTTCAACGAGATGTTTAACAATTGCTAATCCAAGACCTGTTCCTCCGGAATTACGGCTTCTTGCTTTATCTACTCGGTAAAAGCGCTCAAAAATACGTGAAATTTCATCAGAATCAATACCGATACCTGTATCTTGAACATGAACCGTAATCGTTTCTTCTTCCTCTTCAAGCGAAACGTGAACAGTTCCTCCAGGCATTGTATACATGAGCGCATTGCCGATTAAGTTAACAAACACTTGCATAAGGCGCTGACTGTCACCATCAATCCACGCTTCTTCAGGAAGCGTATCTAACGTTAGCGTGATTTCTTTTTCAGTCGCTCGGTTTGATAGCACTGTTATGACCTCATAGAGAAGGGTATTCAAATCTACTGGATGGATGCTTAGCTTAAACCCTTGCTGTTCAACTTTAGACAAATCTAAAAGATCTTGAATCAGACTCTCCATGCGCTGACTTTCCGTTAAAATGATCGATAGAAACTGCTGGCGCAACTGTGGATCTTCCATGGCACCGTCTAACAATGTCTCACTAAACCCTTTTATAGACGTAATAGGAGTTTTTAGTTCATGAGACACATTTGCTACAAAGTCACGGCGAACTTGTTCTAGCTTTTTCAGCTCGGTAATATCATGGAAAACAAGCACAATCCCTTTCCATTCATCGTTTAAGCCAATAATCGGCGCTCCGTAAACATCAAAATATCTTCGTTCAATATTTAAAGGGAGAACCACTTGTTTTCGAACCTTTACTTCCGTCATAAATATTTTTTCCACAAGCTTAATGATTTCTTTATGCTCAAATACCTCGTAATACAAATGATAAAGGAAGTCATCCGGATGTATATGAAACTGCTCTTTATAAGCTCGATTCACTAAGTTTATATAGCCTCTACTATCGATAAGAAGCATGCCGCTTCCCATATTTTCAATTAGCGTGCGCAGCCTGTCCTGCTGCATTTCTTGATTAGTGATAGACTCTTGCAGATTACGAGCAAGTGCGTTAATAGACTGACTCAGCATCCCTGTTTCATCTACATAATCTTCATATGTACGAGCTTTATAATTCCCTTTTGCAAGTTCCATAGCCACTTTGGTTGCCGATTCAATAGGACGGGTATAGCGTCCCATAATCTTTACACCTAAGAGTAAAATCACAATCAAAGCTAGACCTAAGCTTCCAATAAGAAGGCCCCAAATTTGCTGATTTACTTGTTTTAATGAATCAAACGATGTACTCAGCACAACAAATCCCTCTTGCTTACCTTCTATAATAAGCGGGATGCCATAGTAATATAAGTCGTAATCTTCTTTAATTTGATCAAAGCTTTTTTTACTGTTTAACTGCTTTTTTAATACTTGTTGGATTACGATACTTTTTTCGATTCTTTGCTGCTTGCTGCCTGGATTTGAGTCAACTAATATTTTTCCATCTTTTTGAACGATAGTCGTTCGTACACTTAACGAATGGCTGATTTGATCAACTTTAGATTTTAAAGCAGGACTTGTGATACCTTCTTCGCTAATGTACATTTCTACAAGCTTTGCCTCTTTTTCCATTCGCTCTTGAAATGTCTGAAAATAAAAGTTTTTAAACAACTGTCCCAGCAGCAGGCCAAGACCTACTAATACAATAATAATAAGTACTAATAGAGCCAAAAGTAGCCTTGAACGAAATTTATTCATCTACCTTTGGTTCCTCCAGCTTATATCCTAATCCTCTAATCGTTTTTATATAAACAGGTTTTCGCGTATTGTGTTCAATTTTCTCACGCAAATGGCTGATGTGCACATCTACAATTCGCGTATCTCCAGCAAAATCATAATTCCACACTGCACTTAGCAGCTGATCACGAGTTAATACCCGTCCTTTGTATTTTGCCAAATATAATAATAACTCAAATTCTTTCGGAGTAAGCTCAAGCTGCTCTTGATTAAAGTATGCCTCATAATGATCTGGAAGAATTTTTAAATCACCGATCATGATGCGCTCGCCATCTTCCTCTTGTTCATTTTCCTGAGCAATGATTTGTGTTCTGCGTAAAATGGCTTTTACACGCGCTACTACTTCTCGAGGGCTAAATGGTTTCGTCATGTAGTCATCTGCGCCAAGCTCTAGCCCTAATACTTTGTCGAACTCATCGTCTTTTGCAGTTAACATTAAAATAGGCGTCATCACTTTTTGCTGACGAAGCTTTTTACAAACTTCAATTCCATCCATCTTAGGAAGCATCAAGTCTAACACAATTAAATCCGGTTTTCCTTCTACTGCCTTGTTGTATCCTTCTTCCCCGTCTTCAGCTGTTTCTACTGTAAAGCCAGCTTGCTGTAAATTATATTGTAATAATGTTGAAATTGATTGTTCATCATCTACGACTAATAATTTCTTACTCATATTAACGATATAAGCCTCCATCTAGTTAAATTAAACCGCAGCTTCATCCAAATGATATTATTTTCTATTTATCTTCTCTTATCATACAATGTTTTAGCCTCGTTCTCCAATACATTTCAACATTTTCAGAAAATATGACCAAACAGTTTCTTCTATATTTATAAATATTTAAGGCTTTTTAAAAATTTTCAAAGTCGTGTGTCTCTACCGATGGAAGTCTAAACGGCGGATACACAAGAAACCGCGCCGTTACTACTTTCTCTTTTTGCTCATTGACCGCTTCCACCTCAATCGTAACAGTTCTAGAAGAAACATCTACCTCTGTCACTTCAAATAAAAATTCAATCGTGCTATAATGATGAATCTTTTTAGGGAAGGCTACCGTATGTTCTGCAACGTGGCTTCCAGGTCCGGGCAAATACTTTGAAATGGCTGCTGTCATAATACCGGTAATCATAATACTTGGCACAATAGGTTTTTTAAAAGGGGTCTGAGATGCGTAATCATGCTGAATGTATAAAGGGTTAGAATCGTTTGTCAGCCCTAAGTACAATAAGATATCTTTATCTTCAATTCGTTCCGTTAGCGTTAATTTTTCTCCAACTTTTATATCTTCAATACTTCGGCCTATTTTTTGTTTTTTACCTAATACCATCATCATTCCACCTTTTGTATAAAGTAATAGCTTTTCTTTATATACAAGAAAAATTCGAGGTTTCCCTCGAATTTTCCTTGTGACTATTGTTTGAATATTGATAAAAACCTATACTCAAACCTATTTTATTGTATTAAGCTAATACACCCATGACAGTTTTAACTGATTTTGCTGATTGATCTAAAGAAGCTTTTTCAGAATCAGTCAGTTCTAATTCAATTACCTGCTCAATTCCTGCAGCYCCTAATACGGTTGGAACACCTAAGTAAATGCCATTATAACCATATTCACCCTCCAGGTAAGCAATCGCTGGTAAAATACGACGCTGATCTTTTAAGATCGCTTCTGTCATTTCCACTAAAGAAGCAGCAGGCGCGTAGTATGCACTTCCGTTACCTAATAAGTTAACGATCTCGCCGCCGCCTTTGCGTGTTCTTTCAACAATTGCTTCAAGACGCGCTTTTGGAATAAGCGTTTCAAGAGGAATACCGCCAGCATATGAGTAGCGTACAAGAGGTACCATATCGTCGCCATGTCCACCAAGTACAAAACCTGTAATATCTTTTACTGAAATGTTTAACTCCTGCGCTACGAACGTACGGAAACGTGCAGAATCTAATACGCCTGATTGACCGATTACGCGGTTTTTAGGAAAACCAGATTCTTTAAATACTGTATACGTCATAGCATCTACCGGGTTTGTCAACACGATGATGTGACAGTTTGGCGAGTATTTAACAACTTCTTGAGTAACAGACTTCATGATTTTTTGGTTCGTTGTTACTAAATCATCGCGACTCATACCTGGCTTGCGCGCGATACCAGCTGTAATAATGACAATGTCAGAATCAGCTGTGTCTTCGTAGTTGGCTGTTCCTGTAATGTTAGCGTCAAAGCCTTGTACAGGACTTGCTTCTAACATATCCAGCGCTTTACCTTTAGCTGGATTTTCTAATTGCGGAATATCAACTAATACAACATCAGCTAATTCTTTTTGACCAATTAAAAAAGCAGTTGTAGCTCCTGTAAAGCCCGCTCCGATAACAGATACTTTTTTACGCATATTTGCCATTATAATTCCTCCCCTAAATGAATAGCTATTAAACTGTTACTTGTTTTCCTAGATTGCTAATTAATTCATCAGCAAACTCTGAACACTTCACTTCTGTTGCGCCGTCCATTAAACGTGCGAAATCATATGTTACTACTTTTGAAGCAATTGTTTTTTCCATTGATTTCATGATTAAATCCGCTGCTTCATTCCAGCCAAGGTGTTCAAGCATTAACACACCTGATAATAATACAGAAGATGGGTTTACTTTATCTAAACCAGCATATTTAGGTGCTGTACCGTGAGTTGCTTCAAAGATAGCATGTCCAGTTTCGTAGTTGATATTTGCCCCTGGAGCAATTCCGATACCGCCAACTTGTGCTGCTAATGCATCTGAAATGTAATCTCCATTTAAATTCATTGTTGCTACTACATCGAATTCACGTGGACGAGTTAAAATTTGTTGTAAGAAGATATCTGCAATTGAATCTTTTACAATAATTTTTCCTGCTGCTTCCGCTTCTGCTTGAGCTTTGTTTGCAGCCTGTGCACCTTCTTTTTCAACGATGCGGTCATATTGAGCCCAAGTAAATACTTTATCGCCGAATTCTTTTTCAGCTAGCTCATAGCCCCAATTTTTAAATGCGCCTTCTGTATATTTCATAATGTTACCTTTGTGTACAAGCGTAACAGACTTGCGGCCTTGTTCAATTGCATAGTTGATTGCTGCACGCACAAGACGCTCTGTTCCTTCAGAAGAAATAGGCTTAATACCTAATCCAGAAGTTTCAGGGAAACGGATTTTATTTACGCCTAATTCCGTTTGTAGGAATGAAACAAGCTTTTGTACTTCTTCAGAACCCTTCGCATATTCAATACCAGCATAAATATCTTCAGTATTTTCACGGAAGATAACCATATCTGTATCTTCAGGGCGCTTAATTGGAGAAGGTACGCCGTCAAAGTAGCGAACAGGACGTAAGCATGTGAATAAGTCTAATTCTTGACGCAATGCCACGTTTAGAGAACGAATTCCACCGCCTACTGGTGTTGTTAATGGTCCTTTGATTGCAATTATGTATTCGCGAATTGCATCTAACGTTTCTTCCGGTAACCATTCGCCAGTTTGATTAAATGCTTTTTCACCTGCTAATACTTCTTTCCAAACGATTTCTTTTTCACCATTGTATGCTTTTGTAACCGCTGCTTCTAGTACGCGAGAAGCTGCTGCCCAGATATCCGGACCAATTCCGTCACCTTCGATAAATGGAATAATTGGGTTATTTGGTACGTTTAACACGCCGTTTGCTACAGAAATTTGTTCACCTTTTGTCATGAGAATGACCTCCTTAAAAAATTTGTCTACTTTCACTTATGGAAAAGTGCTCAACGAACGTGAGCACCTTCGTCACATTGTTTAGCTGCGCTCTTCAAGCGGAATGTACGTTTGTTTTCCAGGACCGATATAATCAGCTCTTGGACGAATCAAACGATTGTTTGAATACTGCTCTAAAATGTGAGCAATCCATCCTGATACGCGGCTTACGGCAAAGATCGGAGTAAATAGATCGTGATCAATCCCTAAGCTGTGGTATACAGAAGCTGAATAGAAATCAACGTTTGGCGGAAGTTTTTTCTCGCCTGTTACGATCTCTTCAATTTTCACTGACATATCGTATAGCGTTGTATCTCCTGCTTGTTTGGTAAGTTTTTCAGACATTTCTTTCAAGTGCTTGGCACGAGGATCACCCTGCTGATACACACGATGTCCAAATCCCATAATCTTTTCTTTTTTCGCGAGCTTTTCGCGAATATAAGGTTCCGCGTTTTCAACTGTTTGAATGTCAGACAACATTTTCATAACAGCTTCATTCGCTCCCCCGTGAAGAGGACCCTTTAACGCTCCAATAGCGGCTGTAATTCCTGAATAAATATCGGATAACGTTGCCACACAGACACGAGCTGTAAAAGTTGAAGCATTTAGCTCATGATCAGCATGTAAGACAAGTGCTTTATCAAATGCCTCTACTTGGATATCAGTTGGCTCTTCGCCGGTTAACATATATAAAAAGTTAGCGGCAATGCTATAGTTTTCGTTTGGTTCAATTGGCTCTAATCCGTTACGGACTCTTGAAAAAGCCGTTACCACCGTTGGTAATTGTGCTTGCAAACGAACAGCTTTGCGATAATTTGCTTCTTCATCCATTAAATCAGCAGCTACATCTGGTCGCGATACGTTTGATGGCTTAGGCACATCCTTAATATTCGTGACGACTCCAATCACGGGAAGTCC
>NZ_JBFULJ010000062.1:0-13296 GCF_056400385.1 Priestia sp. P5_B4 | reverse complement strand
TACTCACACTTCCTACGGAAGATCCGCCTTCACTTGTACTTCCACCGTAACCGGAAGTTTGAATTTCTTCATGAACAGGCGTACTCACACTTCCTACAGAAGATCCGCCTTCACTTGTACTTCCACCGTAACCGGAAGTTTGAATTTCTTCATGAACAGGCGTACTCACACTTCCTACAGAAGATCCGCCTTCACTTGTACTTCCACCGTAACCGGAAGTTTGAATTTCACCGTGAAGAGGGGCACTTGCCTTTCCTACGGAAGAGCTGCCTTCATTTGTTCCTCCACTCTGACCAGAGGCTTGCATTTCACCGTGGAGGGGAGTACTTGCCTTTCCTACGGAAGAGCTACCTCCATTTATGCTTCCACTCTGACTAGAAGCCTGCATTTCATCATGTAGAGAAGCACTTGCCTTTCCTACGGAAGAGCTACCTCCATTTGTGCTTCCACTCTGACCAGAAGCTTGCATTTCACCATGAAGAGGAGCACTTGCTTTTCCTACAGAAGAACTGCCTCCATTTGTGCTTCCACTCTGACCAGAAGCTTGCATTTCATCATGTAGAGAAGCACTTCCACTTTCTACAGAAGATCCAGTACCTTCATTTGCACCTTCAGTATAACTAGAGGCTTGCATCTCATCATGTAGAGAAGCACTTCCACCTTCCACAGAAGATCCAGTACCTTCACTTGCACCTTCAGCATAACCAGAGGCTTGCATCTCATCATGTAGAGAAGCACTTCCACCTTCTACAGAAGATCCAGCACCTTCACTTGCACCTTCAGCATAACCAGAGGCTTGCATCTCATCATGTAGAGATGTATTTCCACCTTCTACAGAGGAAGCTGATCCCTGACTATCAGTAGAAACACCTGCTGCCTTCATTTCATCTTGTAAAGATGTTCCTTGACCTGCTCCTTTCCCTTCTGAAGAATTTCCTTCAGTATTTTTTCCCCCTTCTTGTTTTTCAGTAGAAGACAATCCCTGTTGTTGAGCTTTCTGCTCATTTCCTGAGTTTTGACCTTTAGAAGCAGCGTTTCCTTTCTCACCTGCCATTCCTGCCTTTTTCATTTCTTCATGCAAGGCTGGCTGTTTTTCTTTATTTCCTTGTGTAGCTAACCCTTTACCAAGACCTCCAACTCCTGCTGCTGTCTGAAGAGCACCACTACCAAGTCCTTTTCCTACATTACCAATACCTTTTGCAAGGTTGGCTCCTCCTTTTGCTGTTCTGCCTATCATGCCAATGCTACTTTCAAGCCCTTTTGCCATCGCAAAACCTCCTGCAATAGCGCCCCAACCACTTTTCAATCCAGCATCAATGCCAAAGAGACGTTCACACATGATCGGGCCATCTACAACGGCAATACTAAAGGCAATCAATGCAATGAGATACGGAATACCTTCTAATTTATCGCTAATAAAGACCGTTCCCATCAAATAGACCTTCATGGAAATGAAAATCATAATGATGACTAGGAACGTATTCACTATGTTTTTTAGTACAGCTTTTAACTTTTGTCCGTCTGATACATCGGCAGGTGCGACTAATTGGGCTAAAATCGAGTTAAATCCTATTTCGTAACACAGTTTCGCTAGCTTAATTGAAGTAAACAACTGTGTCATCCCGATAACAAAAAGGGAAATAGCAATTGTCCAGAAGTTCCACGACCATCGATAATAAAGTTCTGGAAAGAAATCAAACCATCCATTATTTAATTCTGCAACTCCATCTTTTCCATCTGGTGTTACAGCTGTTTTGTGTGTGAGTATATCTTTTCCCTTGTCTGATAGTTTATCTTTCTCATTTACCTTAAAGTCACCATCAATCTTTTCAGTAATATCGATCATCGTAATATTTTTTTGTGGTACTTTATTCGATTCTTTTAATTTTGGACTTTTCCACTTCGTAAGATCGAATTGCGCTACATCTGTTAGATTACTTTTAATAATCTTTTCACTTATGGTTCCTTTTTCATTTAAATCAACGGCTTCAATGGCTTGATCGGTAAACTTATCAGCCTTTAACATGCTTGTATTCAGAAGAAGAAGAACAGCCACCGAAATAAAAATGTTAATCATAATCTGTTCACGATTGACTTTCTTCTGAATAATCAACATGTAGCCAATATACAAAAAGGAAAAAGCCAGTAATACATATAAAAAAGGTTGTATCTTGGTAATAAAATCTTGGATATCGGGTGAATTAAAAAACGTTTTAATCCCTAAAACACTATCTGTAATTCCTTCCAATCCATCAACTAGAAACGAAAGAATTTGAATACACGCCCACCCAAATTTCCGTAACAAATAGGAGGCGATATCTCCAACATCTAAGTACTCTGAAAACTCGTGGAGCTTTTTAAGAATTTCTTCATCCTTCATCTGCTCATCTCCTTACAAAGGTATTACATGCCTTTAAACAGCGTATTGACAGTTATCTCTAATCGTTCATCCAGAGGAGAAACACGAATTCGTACAGGTGCTTCTCCCTCCTGCCCTTTTTCTAGCTGTACAGTACCATCTAGCAAACCAATTAACACCTGATGCCCTTCCTTCACAATCGGTGCATAGTCCTCTAAAATACGTTCTAATTCCTTCGAAATACTCGTCATTCTTTCTCCCCCTTTTGATATTAGGCTTCTTGTTTTTCCATTTGGTCTTGTAATTGAGTAAGAGTAGAATCAATTTTTTTACGAACAAGTTCATAGCCTTTAGGATCAATCCCATTCATGAAAGCTAGTTGCTCAAACTCTTCATCAAAATCTCCCATAGCCAGTTGTTCAACATCTTCTGTTGTTTTCTTCATTACATGAGGTAAAGAGGTTCTAATAAATTCAAAAACACTTGGATCATTGCAAAAGAACTCTTTGACTGTTCTAGTTTTCCAGTTTTCATAGGTTATAGCAGTAAAAAGCTCATTTGGTGACTCTTTGACTTTTTCTTCTGTTTTTATCACTTCCTCAACTTTTTTTATTAACTCCTCAACTGGAGGAGTTGCAAAGGGTGAAAGAAAGTTATCAATAATCAAGGATCTTGGATTGACTTGTTCATGTAAAGACGAAATATCAATATCTAGAATCGAACGATCTGTGTTAAAGTCATCTCCAAGGTATTCCCAACGGTATTTCAACGCTGTTTTTCCGGTGTTATAGATGGGATGTGCTTTAATTCTCTGACGTGCTTTATCTTGACGTTTAACCACTCGAACGACGACGCTCTCTCCTTCCTGTAATTCCATTAATTCATTTGGCGTTAATAATGGCTTTCCATCGACTCCCTCTGTTTTACTTTTATCTGTTGATAATCCTTTTCCACTTCGAGAGGTAGAATTGATGGTACCGTCTCCTAATTTTTGCGAGATGGTTCTAGCTGTTTCATAGTTATTGCTTAAAATATAAATCGTATTCCCGCAGTTCCCTTCAATCGTTTCGGCATCATCTCCATATTTATTTTTCAGCTGCGCATAAGCCTGAATGACTAGGTTAAAACGTATGTTTCTCCCTAAACAAACGGTGATAATGTTCGCCATATCTTGAATGGCTGGCATATTTCCAAATTCATCCAAAATTAGAACCACTTCCCTATGGCACTTGTTTCCTCTTGCCAACGAAGCGTTCTTAGAAAGCACATAATATAACTGCCGAACAAAGATAGAGGCTATTACATGATTACTTGAATCGTAGTCTGGTGTGACCATAAATATCGCAATCGGTTTTGTAAAATACGTCACTTCCTTTACATGAATGGTTGGATGCTGCTTCTCGACTGTAAATGTCGTGGCTCCTGTTTCTTTCGTGATTTTATTAATCGATATAACTGTTGCAAGCCTCGATGAAGTAACAATTTTATCACTCAACTTTTCAGCTAGAATAATTTCATCATTCTGCTTTACTTTGCTTGTAAAGTTGACTTCAAATAACCCCTTGGCATCCGTTTTAATCGTTTCTGTTTGACCATCTGGAAAGGTTATTTCTAAGCGAGTAAGAGGTGCTGCTGTTCCTTTGATTGTTTTGCCAAAGCCCACACGTTTTAAATCGACGCTGTTTTTAGAGGTCATCTTCGCGATTTCATCAAACGTAAAAATGGATAATCCATTCATTGTTTGAGTAAAGATCCCCCCTCTTGTCGTGCCTTTTGAGAAGTTCGATGTCGCATACTGCATTTTGGCTACACTTTCTGTTGGAAGACCATCAAAGTACATGTCTAATGCATTTTGGGTATCTCCTTGCTTATTAATGACAACCTCTTTTGAGCCTAGCTCTGACAACATATTTGCCACTGTGTACATGGTAATCTTCTCTTCTGTTTGTTCTTTAATGCATTTATCCGTTACTGCAAGAATCATGGCGTTACATAAGCTCATGGCACATTGTTGCCAGAACGGATCTTTCGCATTTGGATTGTAATAAAGCGTATAGGATAATGTGTTACATAACGCTTGAGCTGTTGAGTAATCACCATCTTTATACGTTTCTTTTATCATTTCCAACAGGTTATAACTCATCGACTCTAATGGATTGAGTAAGTTTAAAACTTCAACGTGATAGCCTCTTTCCTCTAACGTTTTTTTAGAAGCTGCGAGCAACTCCCCTTTTGGATCATTGCAGACTAAGGAAGGTTGTTTTTCTGCTCGTGAGTAGATATCAATCGTTGGAAAAACAAAGGTTTCCCCTTTCCCTGATCGTGTAATCCCGATGATTAAATTATTAACGGGTGTGTCATCAATCAGCATGTAATTTTTTTTTGTAAAGAATCGATGTGTGTGGAGAAGCTTCTGTATCCCCTTTAAAGCTTTGTACTCTTTCCATATTTGAATTAGGTCATAGGTTTGAATACGTGAAACAGGTACGCCACCTCCACCTTGATACGTTGTCGTTTTTTCAGGTACTTTTCGATATTGCTTTTTCAGTTCGCGTCTTGTTGTAAACCTCCCCGATCCTTTTTGGTTGCGGTTTAAATCTTTAAAGTTAGATCGAATATTATAAGCAAATTTTGCCGTCAATAAGGCAGCCACTAAACACATCGCTCCATATAGAGGCGAGTACTGTTGAAGATGAATCTCTGTCAAAAAAGATGTTTCCAAATGAAAAGGCTGCGGTTCAAATACATCGCTAAACGTTGTTTGAACAAGGTTCCGCATCATGTTAAAAAGAAAGTTCAAGATGAGTAGAATAGACACAAAAAAACAAGCACTTAAAGGAATAAGTACTTGTTTTTCAGCGACCACATATTTGATGGATTTATTAGGTTGCATTTCTCATTCCCTCCTGGTCAATCTGTTCAGAGGTAGGAATCACATAATAGGCACTAGATGAAAGGGAAAAGAACGTTTGATCTCTTGCCTCATACTGATGTTGAAGGTAACGAAAAGCCGTATTAATGTCCCATTGTACCTCTTTCATATCCTCTTCTGTCACCATATAGGCTTCATTAAAGACTAAGTCGTCTTTTTCTTGTTGAGTGAGCTTGGAGATATCAAGAGGTGGCATAGTTAGTTTCGTGCATAATCGAAACTTAAACGCATATTTCAGAAAATCGTCTGTAAGAGTGATTGAATCAGCATTTTTAAAGATAATGACAATCTGATTCTCTAAAAGAATAACATTATGAACACTATTCGCAATACGTTGGGCATGAAGTTGAGTGGTGTAAAAGCTGCCTAATTCAATTTCGAGGAATAAATCTTCTTCATAGTACTCAACCCCTACGACAAAGGCTTGCTTCTGGTTTTTCACTTTTGTTTGTGTATACATCCTGTTCATCCTTTCTTATAGATTTTTTAGGAGTTCTTCTTGTTTCTTCTGCTGATCCGTTAAAGATTGGATTTTCTTTTCATCTTTTGGATCTTTCTTCTTTTCCTCCTCCACTTGTTTTTTCGTCTCTTCTACCTCCTTCTTCGTTTTCTCATAGGTTTCTATTTTTTGATTCAATTCTTGGCTTTGAATATGAGCTGCCTCTTCTTTGGCCTCCTTTACTTTATCAAGCTTCAGATATCCATAAGCCTTCATTTCATACCGTTTATCAGTCATTTCTACTCCTGATTGACGCATCATATCTTCCCATCGTTGTTCGTGATAAGCAAGATCAAAGGCTCCATTCGGAGAGGGAAACGTTTGTTGAAACTCTTTTAACGCATTGACATCTCCCTTCCTTGAAATTATGCTTTCCACTACTTCTGGATGGTCTCCCTGAAGCTGAACAGCTTCCTCATACTTTTTTTGATCGACGAGAAGGCTCATATAAACGTTTTTTTGTTCCTTCGTGAGACTTTGTTCATCGATAGAAGAAAGTCGCTTTAAAGCCCCTTCTGAATCCCCTAAAATCGCCTTTTCATATGTTCCTGTTATTTTTTGTTCCAGTTTGACTTGTTTTTGTAAATCTTGAATCGTTTCAGCTCGATCCTGAGAAGTAGCTACAGTTGAAAAACATGTAGCTGAAAGGATAAGAAGGGATAAAATCCCTCCACCATAGATCATCCTTCGGTTACGAGTAGAAAGGACAGGCGTTTGATTCGTTTGCACATGACCCTCTGTTCCTTCCTCTAAAGAAAATGAACCATCTGTTGTTTTCAGATGGTCCGGTACTTCCTTTTCCAGTTGTTCAAGAAAACTTCTCTTTCGAGCTTCCTGTATATCGTCCATTTTTAAAGAGCTTAACTTTTTCTTAATATGATCGACTACATGACGAGCATGACCCGATCCAATGGATAATGTTCCTGCATATACCTCTTGATCTTCCTCATCGAGGATAAAAAAATCTACATGAGCTTTTTTCTTCGTACGCTGATAGTGGGTTTCTAATGTCTCTGTCATCTCACAGGCATCTGGAATTGATAACTTTTGAAATGGCTTCAACTCTTTCGTTTCACTTTTTATAAACATGACAGACAGCATGTTTCTCCATTCCTTTCGTCTAAAAATGAGCATAGAAAAAAGCTATACAATCGACTGTATAGCTTTCTTAACTTCCGAATCGGATATTTGTATTTACACCTTCAGCTAATGCATAAGCACCCATGACAACCACTAACCCAACTGCGCCTCCAACAAACCATGCAATACATTTATGACGACCTCGTTCCCCACCTAAGATTAAGTGATATCCACCTACACAAAAGGCAAGAGCTGCCGCCACCATCGCAATACGCTGCATCCATTTGATAATGGACTTTCCACTCTCGATTAATCCTGACATACCATCGGCAGCCCCAAGGGTTAAATGAGAGGTTAGCTGCGTCACATCAACACTATTCAATAAATCTAACATGTTTTTCACTCCTCTTTTTCGTTAATTTTGCGTTACTGGAATACTTGTTGGTCTTACAGAAACTTGTTCATCTATTTTTGATTCGCTTTTTTCCTCCTCCTCTTCTTCACCTGTAAAGGCGCTTAATGCTTGAAGAATTAAATCTTGATTTTCTTCAATAAACTGTTGGTGCTGTTGATGTAGCCAGTCATTGTATTTGTTTCCATTCACTTTCAGCAACTTTTCCACAAGGTCTTTTGATTTCTTTAATTCTTTTTGGGAGATCGTCAAGATACCACCACCTTTCAAGGCTAATCTCTTATTCTTCGAAATACAGTTCTTTGGATGTTTCAACAAAATGAGAAAGTTCTGCTTCTAACTGGGATGACTCATAATCGTCTAGTTTAATTTGTTGCTTTAACTCTCCATCTTTATAGGCAGCTAATGTATCAGAATCTTGTGGTACTCCATAATAGTTACTATTTTTATCACGATCATATTGTGGATCACGACTATAAATTTCTTTTGCATCCACATCATTTTCCTTTAAAGCCTTTTTTACTTCATTCATGTAAACTGGACGCGTACTTTCACGAAATGAATACATCACAAATCCTGTGCCATCTTCTTTCATAAATTTTTTCATTTCTAGGGGATGTAATTCTTCTAGTTCACCATTTCCTTTCACTTCACTTGAATTGTAGGAAGAGACAAACGCTGTGCCTATTCCTAGAGCCACAACGATTCCTGCCACCGCAGAAAGTAACCATTTTTTGTTTTTCATAACCATTCTCCTTTATTCTTAATATTCAGACATAACAAGCGATTCTGAAACCTACCGAGAGTAATATTTTACCATAGGTTTAGCGATCATCTCTGTCTTTTCAAGGCTATGAAAGGAAATATATACCCGTTTCTGGCTGGAAGGGCAAACCCTATATTGGCATGCATAGTTTTCACTAAGCCCAATAATGCACAACGTTTTCGGCATGTACGAAGAACCTCGTGTATCTACTGTTTGGAATGTTGTCGCTTCTTCGGAGTTACCCTCACGCCACCATTCTTCACAGATCGTGGATACACCGTCACTGTTTTATTGCTAGATCACCGATGAGTTTTAGGACGCACTCATCGAACCTTTTTATTGTCGTATACCTTAACCCCCTTGTGATCCGTTTAGGGGAGGCACGCAATATGTAATTGTCAAGGTACCACTTCTCGTGCTCTCGGCACGTTTCAAAATCGCTTGTATGCTGCAATTAAGAACTAGCAGGTCTTTTGTAAAACTTCCTTCAATTCCTCATCTTTCTTTCTTCGCTTGGCGACGATGGTATGAGCCTGATCCATTACTGAACGTACTTCATAATAAATATCAGCTACACGTTTGATATCGCCCGTTCCTTTTTCTACAGCTACCCCTCCTTTTAACGTATACAACTTTCCATCAAAGGTTTTGGCACTTTTCGCTCGTGCGTCTGATATATCATAGAATGCTAGTCGCTTTTGTTCTTCCATGTTCATCGCCCCCCGTTAAGTAATCTAAAACTTAGTTCATATCCTTATGACTTGGTAAGAAAATATCTTCTAACCTAAGATCCAAAGCCTCTGCGATCTTCTTCATATTTTCAAACGTTGGATATTGACGAGTCCCATTTTCGATTTGAGAAATAGTGGGTTGCGGGACTCCTGATAATTGAGCTAGATAGGTTTGACTCCACTTCTTTTCCAACCTCTTTTCTTTTATGGTCTTTATTTCCAGCACCTCCTTGATTACAGTATATTCATTTTCGGATATTTTGTAAATAGTTTTTTAACCAAATTCAGATATTTTTTCTAAATTTATTTCATTTGTTGATTTCACATTACTTTCAGTCTTTGATAAAATTAAAAAAAACCCTTAAAGAGAGTAGATCATATGAATGAATTAAAGAAGTATATAGGTACAAAAATAAAAGATTATCGAAAAGAACTTAAAATAACTTCCGTCGAGTTAGGAAAGCTCTCTAATACATCTCAAACCACAATTAGTGGGATTGAGCGTGGAGACAGATTTGCTTCTTTTGAAGTAATGATAAAGATTTGTGAGGTTTTAGGAATTACTTTATACGATGTACTTCCTTCTGAAATTACTAAGAATTTAGATTTAAATGTCCTCAATCGTAATGATGAAAGAATTAATATCATACTAAGTACTATGACACCAGAAGATATTGAAATAGCAGAGAACCTTTTACTTAACCACATGTCGTTCTTGAAAGACTTCAATAATCTAACTCCTGAAGCGAAAGAATACTTAACAAAATTCATTCATTCAATATCAGATAAATAACCCTTAAATATATGTTATAAGAATTTATTCATTTGCAGGAGGGGAAACTTTTTTCCCCTCCTCAAATACAAAAGAATGTGCTATACTTAAAAGTTATTTTGCTTTTTGAATTTAATTTCAACAAAAAAGGGATCTTAGTATCAATACTAAGATCCCTTTTAAGCATTTAATTTCCGTCTCCATGACCGAGAGTGTTTTTTTATAGTATCTATAGTTTTATATAGACGTTCAGCAATATCGCTTTTTTTATAACCTTTCTTTTCAAGGTTATATACCTCTCTTTCAGAAGATGTAAGACTACGCAATTTCTTTTCTTCTCTCATTTTCCCTAATAGAGCTCCGGCAGCATCCGAGTGTATTTGATTCCTACCTTCAACTGCTTCACGTATAGCCAAGATAATATCATAAATACTACTCTTATTTATATAATTAACTGCTCCTGATTCAAAGGAGTCAACAATAACATCTTGCTCACTAATTGAAGTAAGTGCGATTGCTTTGATTTTTTGCTTACTCAATATTTCAATAATCTCAATTCCATCAAGATTAGCTGCTGTTAAATTGATATCCATAAGAACTATATCAATCTGACTTTCATTTTCTACAATTTCTAGAACTTTCTCTTTAGAATCAACAATTTTTATAACCTCAATATCATCTGCTTCTTTTTCAATATACATGGATATATTTTTTTGCCAAAAAGGATCATCTTCTACTAGAATTACTTTTATATTTTTATCTTTCATGTAGATTTACCTCCCATTTGGTTATGAGCTAAATTTTGTAGAAATCATCCTAGATTTAGGAAGTTTAATAATCATTGAAGTCCCTTTTCCTACTTCGCTATGTACTGAAAGTTCACCATCATGCGCTCTAATTGTTTTATAACAAAAGCTAAGTCCTAAACCATGATTTTTAATGTTTTTCTTTGTAGAAAAATAGGGTTCCATAATACGATTTAATTCTTCTTTAGAGATCCCAACTCCATTGTCAGTAATTTCAATACTAATTCCACCATTTTTCATTTTGAACATTTGAATATGAATTAAACCTTCTGTCACAACAATTGCTTCCATAGCATTGTTTAAGATATTGTTTACTACTTCTTTTAAAAGAATTGGATCACCATATAATATTGTATCAACCGTGAATTCAGTTTTTATTTTGATACCTTTGGCATTAAAAATTTTCTCTACTCCACGTACACAATCTGTGATTAAGTTTACCATTTCTACATTTGTTTCTTTCAGAACAATTTCTTCTGTCTTTGCTCTAATACGATCCACCATGTTATCTATTCCTTCAATTGCAGAAAAAACTGAATCAATTGCTTTCTCGGCCTCATCTAGATCTCTTTTTTCAATAGAATTTTGAGCAATATTAAAGAAAAACTTTATTTTACTTATTTCATTCTTAATAGTGTGATTTAATACAGCTGTTCCCCCATTCATTATTTGAATGGACTTATCTAATATTTGCTGTTGTTCTACTTTCACCTTAATTCCAAAGGCACCATTTAGAAAGATATATCCAATAAAGAATATATAAGCCCCGAAGAAAAACATAGGTACAATTCGAAACAACTCTGTCTGTGAATCAATAGCCCTAAGAACGTAATTAAATATAAATACACCTAACCATGCAGGGACGAGCACAATAAAGACTCGAAACTTTTGCTCTCTTTGATAAACATTTATCTCGTCACGCCATGTGGAAAACATAATAAAACTAGCAATCAAAAAGTATGGAGCAGACCAAATTAAAAGGATGCGAAAGTTAATATCTATATCTGGGTGAAAGTCAGTGAAAAATATCATAAAAACCATTGGTAAAGAAAGCACATAAGCTAAAGCTTTTTTCCTTTTCCCTTTAACTATTTGTGAATAAACAATTGAATACATTAGAATAGCATAGGGAGAAATAACTTCACCTAAAAATTGCAAATAGATATGTGCTGTAAATAATATATGGGATATACTCTCAACTCCAAATTCATGTACACTTGGTATAATGTCAGTCAATATGGCTTCTGATAATGCACCTATCCCCGCAGACATTGCAAAAGTAATCATCCATCGGTTTGCTTCATTTTCTTTAGGTTGAGTAATGAACAGAATAATGGCAAATAGTAAATTAAAAACAAATATAAATAACATTCTTAAGTGCCAGACAAAATGTCTAAAATATCTTTTGGTTGCTTTGCCACAAAATCTGCATTACCTGTGCTTAAAAGCTCTATTGAATCATATCCCCAAGAAGCTGCTATACAAAAAAGGCCATTTTTTTTAGCTGCTTTAATATCTCTTAATTCATCACCTACGTAAATAACCTCATCTTTTTTTAATCTATTATTTTTTAGAAAAGATGAAATGTCTTTTGATTTAGAGAAAGGGTTAAATGAATAGTGACTATAGTCAAAGCTGTTGATCGTATTATTTATCAAAAATTCATCAATTTTATTTTGATTATTACTTGTTAAAAAACCTAATTTATAATCCTGTTTTTTTAATTCTTTAAGAACTTCACTTATTCCAAGTACAGGTTTTAAGTTAGGAATGTATGTTTGATATCTTCTTTTTATTGCAATTCCAACAAGGGGCATTTTATATATAGGTACATTAAGTGTCTTACATCGATCACGTATTGATAATGTACTTAAAAATGGAACCTCTTCTTCACTAATTTTTTTATAGCCCTGTTTCTCTGCAATTTCATTAAAAATATCAATTGCCAAATTCTTTGTGTTTACAATAGTCCCATTAAAATTAAAAAGTATAACTTTATTCATATATTTCTCCCCGTTTTTCATGCCCAAACAGAACGTTCGTTTGGTTTATTTTATCAAACAATTATTCATTATCAAATAGAACATAGTGCCTTTTTTTTACATTTCTAGAAGTCTTTTTGCGKATTCCTTAGACCTAAATAATTGTTTAACAATTACATATAAATGTATTTTGTTCTTTTTATTCCTATTTTTACCACTAAATAAGCTTCCTAAGACTCATTTTTTCATATATTCCTCTTAGAAAATCCATATAAATATTCCAATTATTAATAAAACACCAATTAAAGGAGCCACTATTCCTATTACTCCCAATAATATATACCCCAACATATATAAGCCGCAAAAGATACAAAAGATTACTCCCACAATAATTAATGCTGCTCCTATAAGCTGTAATAAAAAGCCTTTCATCATAAACAAAACAGTAAAAGCTAAACCAACTATAAGGAAAGATATAAGAATTGGAACTACATTGTTTTTCAACACTCTCATATAGTTTACTCCTCTCTTCGATATCTATAATTATCCTGATTTGTAAATATAAATAAATTAGTTTAACTTAAGATTAACTTGTAATCCCTAATTTTCCAATAGGACGATTTTCCCCTCATACATTAACAAAAAAAGCAGCCTCTATTTTCATAAATAGAAGCTGCTTATATCATATTCTTATTATTAAATTTTCGATATTGTTAAAACATAAAATTATAACATACTTTAGAACACTTGAGGAGGGGAAACTTTTTTCCCCTCCCCTACTCTAAAAAACTCATATATGATAAAGGTGATTCCTAAAGCAATACAGGATCACTCATAGCTAAATATACTTGTTTTGATATATTTTACTAATTTTTATTGAATTATGAGACTAGTTAACGCTATAATATAACTAACAAAAACGTGCGGATAGAAAAAAGACTTCAACTGTTTAAGTAG
>NZ_JBFULJ010000061.1:0-13423 GCF_056400385.1 Priestia sp. P5_B4 | reverse complement strand
GCCATAGGTTCTCACTCTGGCCCAGGGACGATTGCAGTCTTCTTTTTGAATGAAACCATCGAATAATTTAAAGAGGTCAGGGCATTCTAAAGATACGACCAAAAAGGGGTGTATCACAATGCCAAAAACGAGCGATAACGATAAAAAAGCAAAAGATAATAACGCAAAGCTTCACGAAAAGAATCTGCAAGCTAAGCATAACCGTGAGCTTGGAAAACATTCATTTTCTAAAAAAACTGATCACTTATAAAAAGAAGCCGCTGAATTTTCAGCGGCTTCTCCTTTTAGTTTTCTTCTTTTTTAAAATATGTCCATCCTTCTTCTTGATAAACTTTTCCTTCTTTCATCAGTTTACCAAGCGCACGTTTGAACGCAGCTTTACTCATATTAAAGCGCTCGCGAATATCTTCCGGATAGCTTTTATCCCAAAATGGCATAACGCCACCGCGGCTTTCCATGTAATCGTATAGTACTTGTGCATCTTCATCCATGCTTTCTTGCTTGCGCGGAAGAAGCGATACGTTTAGCGTTCCGTCTTCTTTTACATTAATTACGCGGCCTGTTACATACGTACCAAGCTTTGGTTCTTTGCGTCTCTCGCTTTCATGAATAAATCCAACATATCCTTCATCTGTCATAATAAATGAACCTACGCGCAGTACGCGATAGATGTATCCGCTCACTTCACGATTAAAAAGTTCGGGCGGAGCATCTAATGCCATTGCTTTCATCACATCGTCTGTAGCAATTTTTCCGTACATCTTACCGCGCTTTGAAATCTTCATTGTACAGTAAACCTTGTTTCCGACTTCTGGCCACAGATCTTCTAGGGCAGGTAAGTCTGTTGAACCAATTAACATATCTTTGTTCATGCCGATATTTACAAACACGCCCAAACCTGGATTAACATCTACGACCTCGACCCACTCATAAACACCTTCTTCAACAAGAGGTAAGTGCATCGTTGCCGTTAAACGGTCATGCTGATCAAGGTATAGAAAAACTTCTACTTCTTCTCCTTCAGCAAGTTCTCTTGTTGTTTCATTTTTATGTAGCAAAATTTCTTCTTCACCTTCTGCTAACATATAACCAATCGGCGTTTCCCGGTTTACTGTTAAATACGCTTTCATCCCAGCTTCTACATTCATCGTTCTATCCATCCTTTATATAAATTAGTAGTGATTATTCCGTCACCACATACCTTCTCACTTTGCATCGAACAGCATTTTAACTTTCAAATCAACTTAAATGCATGCATTGTTTAAAAAAGCTGCTTCTATAGCTTACAACAAAAAGCATAACTTGTATTGTATCAATTACCGGCTCTCTATTCAATATCAGTTGTATACAGTTTGTGTTTTATTTATAATAAAAGAACAAACTCTTTACATATGGAGGTTATTATGGCTAAAGATAGTTCATTTGACATTGTGTCACAAGTCGATTTATCAGAAGTAACAAACGGCATTACCATGGCAACAAAAGAAATTAAAACCCGCTACGATTTTAAAGGCAGTAAAAGCGAAATCTCGCTTGAAAACGAAGAGCTTGTTCTTATTTCTGATGATGAATTTAAGCTTGAACAGTTAAAAGACGTACTGATCTCCAAGCTTATTAAACGCGGCGTACCTACACGCAATATCTCATATGGAAAAATTGAGAACGCCTCTGGAGGAACGGTTAGACAACGCGCCAAGCTAATTCAAGGTATCGACAAAGACAACGCTAAAAAGCTAAATACAATTATTAAAAATACCGGTTTAAAAGTAAAAAGCCAGATTCAAGATGATCAGCTTCGCGTAAGCGGTAAAAATCGTGATGACCTGCAGCAAATTATTTCAGCTATTCGCAGCGCTGATTTACCTATTGACGTACAATTTATTAATTACCGCTAAAAAAATGGATGCTCCGGCATTCATTTTTTCTTTTAAAGCCTTTTTTTATTCGTTCAGGCTTATTCCTATGCATAGATACACTTTCTTAACAAATACTAGTATACGCTTACATACTCATATTAATTAAGGAGTGTATACCAATGAATCAAAATCAAAAACAAAACTTCCCTCCTCAGCATCAGCAAACTCAGCCAGGTATTGAGAAAGATATGCATCCAATCCCTACCTCTATCGCTCCAGACTATAAGGCAAGCGGAAAATTACAGAACAAAGTAGCTGTTATCACCGGAGGAGACAGCGGTATCGGACGTTCTGTCGCTTATCATTACGCTAAAGAAGGCGCAAATGTTGTCATAACCTACCTTAATGAACACGATGATGCAAATGAAACCAAAAAACAAGTTGAACGAATGGAAGCTTCTTGTTTATTGCTTGCTGGCGATATAGGAGATGAGCATTTTTGTCAAGAAGTCGTCTCAAAGGCGATTCAGACTTTCGGAAAAATAGACATCTTAGTCAATAATGCAGCTGAACAGCATCCTCAAAAAAGTATTACGGATATTACGACTGAACAGCTTACTCGTACGTTTCAAACGAATATTTTTTCAATTTTTCATCTGACCAAAGCTGCATTGCCTCATTTAAAAAAAGGAAGCGCTATCATTAATACAACGTCTGTGACAGCTTACCATGGGCATGATCAGCTGATTGATTACTCTTCAACCAAAGGTGCTATCGTTGCTTTTACACGTTCTTTATCAGCTTCGCTCGCAACAAAAGGCATTCGCGTAAACGGCGTAGCTCCGGGACCCATTTGGACACCTCTTATTCCGTCTACGTTCGACGAACAGCAAGTTGCGACATTTGGGTCTAATACACCTATGAAACGGGCAGGACAGCCTTCTGAGCTCGGACCGGCCTATGTATACTTGGCAAGCTCTGATTCTTCTTATATGTCCGGGCAAGTTCTGCACATTAATGGGGGATCTATTGTAAACGGATAACATTTCTCTTCGGTCATTCATTTATTTTTATGTGGAAACACTATCAGAATTCAGCTATTTTTGTTTAAATAGAGATATGAACACCGCTAAAGGAGAGTATTTGAATGACCGATACATTAAGCACTCTTAAACATATATACGAAACCATTTTAAATAAAGTCGATGCCGGTATCCATGCGGTCGATGAAACAGGAAAAACTATTATTTATAATGAAAAGATGACAAAGATGGAGCTGATGGATGAACAAGACGTTTTACATAAAAACTTGTTAGATGTGTTTATGTTCAAAGAAAATCAGCAAAGCACGCTTGTACAGGCGCTGCAAAAAGGAAAAGAAACGGTTAACGTCAAGCAAACGTATTTCAACAATCAAGGACAAGAAATTACGACGATTAATAATACCTTCCCTATTTTAAAAGAGGGGGTCATTCAAGGAGCGGTTGAAATTGCTCAGGACGTGACGAAACTAGAGCGTCTAATCCGGCAAAACATTAGGCAAAAAGGAAACACACGCTTTACGTTTGATAGCATCATTGGAAACAGTCAAGCTGTTCATGATGTGATTGAAGACGCCAAGCGCGCTACTAGAACTCCTTCTTATGTCTTAATCATTGGAGAAACAGGCACGGGAAAAGAACTGTTTGCTCAAAGCATACATAATGGCAGCAGCCGCTCTTCTGCTCCTTTTATTTCACAAAACTGTGCTGCGCTACCGGATAATTTAATTGAAAGCCTTTTGTTCGGTACGAAGCGCGGAGCTTTTACAGGTGCAATGGATAATCCTGGCCTTTTCGAACAAGCGCAAGGAGGCACATTACTGCTAGATGAAATCAACTCGTTAAACCCAAATCTTCAGGCTAAGCTTCTTCGAGTGCTGCAGGAAAAAACCGTACGAAGAATTGGGGATACAGTGGACAAACCGGTTAACGTTCGAGTGATCGCGAACATGAATGAAGATCCAATCGATGCAATTGCAGAAAACCGATTACGCAAAGACTTATATTATCGACTTGGCGTCGTGACGCTTTTTATTCCTCCTCTTCGTGAACGAAAAGAAGATATTATTGAATTAACAAAGTTTTTCATCAAAAAATACAATGATTTATTTCAGATGAATGTAAAAACCGTAGATCACCAAGTTATGTCTTCTTTTCTCTCTTATGACTGGCCAGGGAACGTACGGGAATTAGAACACATTATTGAAGGTGCAATGAACTTAGTAATGGACGAAGATGTTATTCACTATTCTCACCTTCCTTTCCAATACAGAACGAAGTTCCAGCTAAAGCAGCATGAACATTTTGAAAATAAAGCAAGCAGTGAGGCACCTTCTTATCCAAGCGCTTTTCACCCTTCTCTTCCTTTAAAGGAACAGCTGTTAGCGTTCGAAGCAGAATGTATTAAACAAACGCTTGAACAACACAGCCACAACATCTCAAAAAGTGCTAAGATACTAGGGCTGACTAGACAAAGCTTGCAGTATCGTATGAAACGATTAAACATCCGCTCTAAATAAAAAAGAAGTGCACAGTGCACTTCTTTTTTATTTTGCTTTATAAACCGGTGAATCCGATTGTTTTTGATCAATATTTTTCTTGATTCCTACGTGATAATACACGTAGAGTACAATGATTAAAGGGACACCACAGTAAAGACCAATTCGTTGATCCGGAATAAAAATTAAGCTGATTAATACAAGTCCATACAAACAAAAACCTAGAATAGGAACGAACGGATAAAGCGGCGTTTTAAATTTCAATTCCTTTATGTCTCCTCCTTCCGCTAAAAAACGACGGCGGAACATAAATTGAGAGGCACAAATGGACATCCAAACAATAATGGTCACCATTCCTGAAATCGAAATAAACCAAAGATATACGGTTTCAGCAGCCACGACGCTTGTAATCAACGAGCACCCTGAAATAATCATTGTCACAATTAATGCGTTAATTGGAACACCTCTTGAAGATAATTTCTTCAAAGGTTTTGGCCCCATATTGCTGTTTGACAGTGACCAAAGCATACGAGAAGCAGCATAAACGCCGGAGTTCGCCACTGATAGAACAGCTGTTAAAATGACGAAGTTCATGATATCCGCTGCGTATGGAATGCCAATTTGATCTAATACGGCAACAAACGGACTTTCAATGACACCTGCTGTTTTGTATGGCAGAATAGAGACTAAAACAAACATAGCTAACACAAAGAAAAACAGCGTTCTCCAAATGACGTTTCGAATAGATCTCGGCAACGTTTTCTCAGGACTTTCACTTTCTCCTGCTGCAATGCCAACAAGCTCCGTTCCTTGAAACGAAAAGTTAACCGTTACTAAAGTCAATAAAACTGCCAGTATTCCATTTGGAAAAAGACCTGCGCCTTGGGTGAAATGTGAAAGAAACGGTGCGGGTTCTCCTCCCTTGAAATCGATAAAACCAAAAACAGCAGCTCCTCCAATTAAAATAAATAGAATAATAGCCGTAACTTTAATACTCGAAAACCAAAACTCAGTTTCAGCATAGCTTCGAGCAGAAAGAGCGTTAATTAAAAATGTAATGACGCCAAAAATCAAGCACCATGACCATATAGGTACATCAGGAAACCACCTCTGCATTAAAATTCCTGCTGACGTAAATTCAAGCCCCGTCGTATTTGCCCAGCTGAACCAGTACAGCCATCCAATCATAAAGCCTGTAGAAGGCCCTAAAAACCTTGTAGCGTATTCTTGAAAGGAACCTGAAACCGGCATTGCTACCGCTAGCTCTCCTAAACAAAGCATAACTAAGTACATGAGGAAGCCGCCTATTATATATGCAAGAATGGCTCCCCCCGGCCCTGCCTGGCTAATAGTAAAACCCGAACCTAAAAATAGGCCTGTTCCAATCACGCCTCCTAACGCAATCATAAATAAATGTCTGCTTTTCATTGTTCTCTGTAATTGGTTTTGTTCTGTATGTCTATTCATCGGTACCTCCGTTCTTCATTTTCTTATATGTGGTTTGTACAAGCATGCCTACTTTTTAGCATCTGAACAGTTGTTTCTTGAATCAACTTAGGAAGAACTCCGAACGAATAAGGCTTATACACTCGCTCTGTCCACTTATGTCCGTCTTTCCCATATACTCCTATATTGATGGACGGAATATTTAACTCTCGAATTTCACGGAAAGGAATCGCCCCTGCAATCCCCCACCCTGGAAAGTTACGTGTAAAAGCATCGATTTCCTCATCTGTCTCATGAAGAGATAAAAAGCTGCCATCCGCTAGGTAGGGAAAAAATTTTTTAAACTGAAACGTCTCTCCCGTCTGTTTTCCAACCTTCTCCACAGCTGCTTGCAAGGGATAAAGAAGCTGCTGATCTCTGCTTTCGTCTTTCTTCAAGTGATTATGAGGCAAGTAAGGCGGTGCAAAAAAGACAATTACGCGCGGACTTTGATGCGGATCTAACTTTTGAAGTTCTTCAATTACTTTAAAGCACCTTGTTCTAAGTTCTAAATGCCCATACTGTTCGAAAGCTCGTTCAATACAAGCCTGAGCATTTATCCCTTTTTGATCCAATTCTTCCAGGTAATCTTCCAAACTCACAACATCCACTTTCCAAGACAAGTTTCGCTTTGGTAAATTCGTTCTCCGAGCAAAAAGTTCGTAATAATCAGAAAGTTTTTTCTCCACTTTTTCACATGCTTCGATTGATAATCCAATTAATTGACTCATCACTTCTTTTGCCGTTCGTTCATAGATGAAATAGTTAAAATACAAATGACTGCTTACAGCAGTTTGCACATTATAAGCCTCTTTATTATCTCGTTGATACAGACAGGAAGGTGGCAGTACCAGCTCTCCTTCAATATTTTCAGCTAGATTAATATTGTTATGGATGCTTCCTGTAATCTCAGATGCAATCAAATTAGGATCTATACCAGCAAGCGTATCTCCTACGTGTACCTCCCTTCCGTAAATATAAAAACATGGAAGCAGTTTCCCAGCGGCTCCTGTATAAATATAGCGCGTGGAATCTCCATCGTAAAGAGGTGTAATAAAGTCGGTATTAATCGCTGCTACATATGAAAGATTTTTTTCTTTTTTCAAACGGTTCAGTTCAGAAACGGCAGAAATAATTCCAGCATGCTGACTTTCCTCATCTGGGTTGACCATAAAAAGGACGTTTCCTTCTAATTTATTTGGATGCTTAGTAAAATGCAGCACATTGGCTAAATGTACAGCAATTCCACTTTGCATATCAACGGCTCCTCTTCCAAACATCCATTCACCTGAGCGAGCATCTCGCTGTACATCTTCATTAATGTTATGCGTAGAGAAATAGCGCTGAAGTTCTTCTGGATCTAATGCTATGTCTTTTAATGGACCAAAATCTTCAATGCCAACCGTATCTAAGTGAGCGTGATAAATCATTGTTTGAGCATTTTTTTTGCTGCCTTGAATAAAAGCAAATATATTTTTTCTACCTAGCGTATCGCCATTAATTTTCTGTTCCCAAACGTGAAGGGGATTTTCTTTGAAATAAGGAAAACTTTGAAGCGTGTTTTTAATGAAATCAGCAATCTTTACTTCGCCGCTTGTCCCATTGATACTTTTGATTTTCACTAACGCTTTTGTTAAACATTCAACTTGCTCTTCCATGCTTAGCTGTGAGAGTTGGATATACACTTCTATTCCTCCTGCCTATCAAATAAAAACGTTATTTAGCTGCATATGAATAAAAATAGTACGATATATACATATCGTACTATTTTTATTTATTTTAAACCGATTACTCAGCAAATACTTTTTCAATTCGTTCAATTGCCCAGTCTAACTCTTCTTTTGAAATCGTTAGCGGCGGAGCAAAACGAATAACCGTACTGTGCGTTTCTTTACAAAGCAAACCTTGGTCTTTTAATTTTTCACAATAAGGACGAGCTTCTTCGTGTAATTCTACCCCAATGAATAGACCACGGCCGCGCACTTCTTTAATAACTGGATTGCTTAAGCTTTGGAGCTTCTGCTTGAAATAAGAACCTAATTCTAATGAACGCGCTGGAAGTTCTTCATCTTCAATTACTTCCAAAGCAGCTAATGATACGGCACAAGCAAGCGGGTTTCCTCCAAATGTTGAACCATGAGAGCCAGGGTTAAAGACACTTAAAATGTCTTCATTAGCGACTACGCAAGAAATAGGGAAAACTCCTCCTCCAAGCGCTTTACCTAAAATCAGCATATCTGGTTCTACGCCTTCCCAATCACAAGCAAACATTTTGCCTGTACGCGCTAAGCCAACTTGTATTTCATCAGCAATAAATAGCACATTATGTTCTTTACATAAATCAGCTGCAGCTTTTAAGAAGCCTTCTGGAGGTAAAACGATACCTGCTTCACCTTGAATTGGCTCAATTAAAAATGCGGCTGTATTTGGTGTAATAGCAGCTTTTAACGCTTCTAAATCACCATAAGGAATGGTTTGAAGCCCTGGAAGCATCGGTCCAAAACCACGTTGATATTCTGCTTCAGACGATAAGGAAACAGCTGTCATTGTACGACCGTGGAAGTTGCCCACACATGCGATGATTTGTGCTTGATTTTCAGCAACGCCTTTCACGTCGTAAGCCCAGCGGCGTGCAGCTTTAATGGCTGTTTCCACCGCTTCTGCTCCCGTATTCATTGGAAGAGCCATATTTTTATTTGTTAATTTACAAATCTTTTCATACCATGGACCAAGCTGATCATTATGAAACGCTCGTGACGTTAACGTTACTTTATCAGCTTGACGTTTTAATGCTTCAATAATTTTCGGATGACGATGTCCTTGGTTAACAGCGGAATAAGCACTTAGCATATCCATATATTTATTATTTTCTGGATCGTGTACCCATACGCCTTCTGCCTTTTCAATTACAATCGGCAGCGGATGATAGTTGTGTGCCCCAAATTTTTCTGTTTGCTCAATGATTTTCACCGTTTTTTGTGTTTCAGTTGTCATATTTACTCCTCCTTATTTTCTAATTAGAATGTTTCAGATGTTGTTTTTGCTTGCATGTGAAGAACAAGATAATCCGGTCCGCCTGCTTTTGAATCCGTTCCTGACATATTAAATCCGCCAAAAGGCTGGTAACCAACAATCGCTCCTGTACATCCTCTGTTAAAATACAGATTTCCAACATGGAACTCTTCACGGGCGCGCTCAATATGCTCGCGGTTGTTTGATAATAAAGCGCCTGTTAATGCATATTCTGTATTGTTTGCAATCTCCATCATATGATCAAAATCTCGCGCTTTAGAGAATGCTACTACCGGACCAAAAATTTCTTCTTGCATGAGACGAGCTTTTTCATCTACATCCGCAAAAATAGTTGGCTGAATAAAGTATCCAGTTGAATTGTCTGCTTCTCCTCCCGCAACAAGCCGTCCTTCTTCTTTTCCAATTTCAATATACGATAATACTTTGTTATACGACGCCTCATGAATAACAGGTCCCATATAAGTTGAAACTTCTTCCGGGTTTCCAACGGTTAATGTTTTTGTTAGCGCAACTGCTTTTTCAAGCACTTCATCATACACATCTTGATGCACAACAGCACGAGAACCAGCGGAGCACTTTTGCCCTGCAAAACCAAATGCAGAGTATACAATTGAAGAAGCAGCTAAATCAAGATCCGCATCTTTGTCTACAACCACCGTATCTTTTCCGCCCATTTCAGCAATAACGCGTTTTAGCCATTTTTGGCCCGGCTGTACTTTTGCTGCTCTTTCGTAAATGCGGCAACCTACTGCGCGCGAGCCAGTAAATGAAACAAAACGTGTTTTTGGATGTTCAACTAAGTAGTCACCGATTTCAGGTGTAGCACSAGGAATAAAGTTTAATACGCCTTTCGGTAAACCTGCTTCTTCCATTACTTCTACAAATTTCGCTGCTACTACAGGAGTGGCATCAGCTGGCTTTAATAAAATCGTGTTGCCTGTTACGATAGCTGCTACTGCTGTTCCAGCCATGATAGCTAACGGGAAGTTAAAGGGTGAAATAATAATACCTACGCCAAGTGGAATATAATTGTACTGATTATACTCACCGTCTCGACTCTGTACTGGAGAACCATCTTTTAACGTCAGGACTTGACGGGCATAGTACTCTAAAAAATCAATTGCTTCTGCTGTATCAGCATCTGCTTCGTTCCAAGGCTTTCCTGCTTCTTTTACAAGATAACTAGAAAATTCATGCTTTCTGCGACGGATGATGGCCGCTGCACGGAAAAGAATATCCGCGCGATGTTCTACTTTCCATTTTTTCCACGTTTCAAAAGCTTTTAAAGCTGACTGCATCGCTTGCTCTGCTAAGTCTTTATTTACTGTAGAGACATATCCAATCACTTCTTTTATATTCGCTGGGTTAACAGACGTAATTTTCTCTTCAGTTTCCACTTTTTCACCGTCGATCACAAGCGGGTACGTTTTGCCAAGCTGTGTATTTACATATGTTAATGCTTCTTGAAATGCCTTTTTATTGTTTTCGTCTTTAAAATTTGTAAATGGTTCATGAGAATAAGAAACTACCATGATATATACCTCCTAGTATGCAAATCTTTGTTTACTTTATAGTTATGCAAATAGCGTGCCAACTTTTAATAAAACTTTACAGCCTATTTGTCATCAAGGTTTTCACCACTTATATCATTCTTTCTTTTTGATAAAGGAAAAAATAATTGGCATGTGTATATTTTTTTTGCACTTTAAACGCCAATATCTTTGGCATAGAAAATATATTGAGACATACCAAAATCAATCCAATCTAAAAACGAAAAAATCCGAACAAGTTTGATTCTCCATCAAGAATCAAACTCGTTCGGATCTTCCTTCAACTACAATACTTTTGTCCCAGCCTCTTTTCTCTTTGTATATAAAGTTATCTCTTCGTCATTTGAATGGTTTTACAGGATTGTCTTTCAATCATTTTGTGGGGAACGCGAACTTGTTCTGCAACAGCATATGGCGTTTCAATCTGCTTAATCAAGCAGCGTACAGCCTGATAACCAAGTTCAAAAATATTAATATCAATAGATGTGAGAGCAGGTCTAGCCATTTCGGCGATCAGAACATTATTAAAACTGACAATCGAAATGTCTTCAGGAACCGAAATCCCCATTTCATCCAATGTATTTAAAACGCCTAATGCCATTAGATCGTCTGCTACTACCAGAGCTGTTGGACGTTCTTTTAGAGATAAAAGTTCGCAAACAGCTTCTTTTCCTCCCTTTTGTAGAAATTCTTCATGAATTACATACTCGTCCCGGTAAGGAATGTTTGCTTTTTGAATCGCTTTATCATAGCCTGTTAAACGGTCAATGGTAACGACTAATTCAAGACTTCCGCCAATAAAAGCAATACGCTCATGTCCAGATTCAATTAAATATTCCGTCGCTTCTTTTCCAGCTTTAAAATTATCATTATCAACAAACGTGATGCTTTCACTATGTTTAAACGGCTTTCCAATAACTACAAACGGCACGCTCTGTTCTTGCAAATAAGAAAGTACTTGATCATCAACTTTGGAGTACAGCAAAATTAATCMATCCACTCGTCTTCCCTGTACCATTTGAACAACTTCTGCAAAAATCTCTTCTTCCGTTTCTCCAGTGGACATATAAATCGCTCTTTTGTTTTCGTGAGCTCCGGTGCTGATTCCTCTTAGCACTTCGGGAAAGAACGGATTTTGAAACACCTTGTCTGCTGAGCTCGGCATCACTAGGCCGACTGCCTCTGTCGTTTGATTTGCTAGACTTCGCGCAATAATATTTGGGTGATAACCAAGTTCTTTCATAGCCGATCGCACGCGCTGTTTTGTTTTTTCACTAATTCTTGAGCTGTCTGCAATGACGCGAGATACCGTCGAAGGGGCTACATTTGCTAAATTTGCCACATCTTTTATTGTTACACCCATAATTCCACCTCTTAATTATGTTTTCTTCATTAATACTTATCCAATATAATTTGACAACTATGACGCGCTGTCCTTTTTACGAGATTGAGAAATTTTCTTTTCTTTTCTTCTTTTTGAAGATGCTTTGTACAAAAAGATGCCAAATCCCGTATAAACAGCAGCAACCGCTGCGATATATCCAATATTAACCCCTGACTTTTTCACTACTTTATATACATTTGTGGTCTCAGGCTCCAATGAAATGTTGTATACATCGTCAACGGGTCGTATAATTCCTTCCGTTATTAACCCTCTTAGTTCATTTTCTTTTCCAACTTTTTTAAGCGGGACATTAATGGCCGAAGTTTCCTTTGTATTATTAATCACAACAAACGTCGTTTCGTCCTTATACCTTCTCTTGTATACAGCCACACCTTGTYGCTCAGACACAAGGGTAAAGCTTCCTTTTCGAAGAGAAGGCGACTTTGCTCTAAGTTCAGCCAGTTTTTTTAAATGATCTATAATATCGGGATTAGCTAAAAAATTCATCATGGCATAATTTTCTGCTCCTTTTCCCCCATTCAGCGCAATTTCCGTTCCATAAAAAACGATTGGTACACTCGGCGAAGTATAAAGATACGAAAGCCCTTGCTTTGTTCGGGCTCCAGGATGATTTTCACTCTTTAATGCTTGTGCTGTAAAACGCGTGCTATGAACATCATCTAAAAAATTGGCTAAAGGCTGATTACTTCCTTTTCCCCACTTGTCATACAACATTTTCTGCGGGCGATTAGTACCGCTAAACGTAGCAGCAGTGGCTTCGGCTAGCGTTCTATCTACAAGCAAATCTACTCCTAACGAATCAGCCTGCTCATTTTTTTTAAATGGTTCCCCGTTTATTTCTCCTATTAATAGAAAAGAAGGATCCATGCTTTTTAGCGTCTTAGAAAAGGATGAAATAAATGCAGAAGGGGCTTGATCGATATCTTTAACGTAATATCCGTCAATATCTGCTTGTTTGCCCCACCAAGCAGCATTTTTAATAAGGTATTTCTGCACAGCGCTTTCTTTTAAATTAAGGTGAGGCAATGCTTTAATTACTTCGTTATCTGTACCGGATTTATTACTTATCCATGTGTGTTTTTCTTTATCTGCTACCCAGGGATGATTGTTACTGATTGTCAAAGGAAATTCGACCATAATTTTTATATTGCGCTCATGTGCTTTCTTCACAAGATTTTGTAAGTCTTTTAACGTTCCAAAATGATCGTCTATTTTATAATGGTTGGTCACCGCATATCCATGATAGCCTGTCTCATCATTTTCCATAAAAGGAGTTAATAAAACAGCGGTAAATCCCATCTCTTGAATATAGTCTAACTTTTGTGCTATTCCCTGTAAATCGCCTCCATAATAGGCATCTGAACGTTCATAGTCAACATTTCGATCATTCTGTTCACTTCCGTTATAAAAACGGTTGATCATCAATGAGTATATTACCTCATCACGTATATCTTTATGATCTTGCGCTGAGGCACTGCTTCCAAAAAGCAATAGTAGTATAAGCAGCATACTTGTCCTTTTCCATTTCATCTATTCCCCTCCTATAGACGAACTG
>NZ_JBFULJ010000060.1:0-13501 GCF_056400385.1 Priestia sp. P5_B4 | reverse complement strand
GATCAGGACTTGGGGGRGGCGGCGGAATGCTGATTGATCCAGCAGATGCCTCTCCAACATTTATTGACTACCGAGAAATTGCACCTAAGAATGATAAAGAAGATGAGATTGGCGTACCAGGGTTCGTTGCTGGTATGGATTATATTCAGCACCACTACGGATCTATGTCGATGAGCAAACTAATCGACCCGGCCATTAACTATGCTGAGAATGGGTATAAAGTGGACAAAGATTTGCACGACAGGCTGGTTTCATACAAAGGTAATGTGAATGAAGATGAAATTCCTAGCTTTTATCCAGATAAGGACGCCATTAACACAGGTGAAATTGTCAAACAGCATGAATTAGCGAACACGCTGCAAAAGATTAAGGAAGAAGGGCCAAATGCTTTTTATAGAGGGAAGATTGCAGACGATATTACAGAAGAAACAAAAGTAAGTCACAAAGACTTGCGAAAGTATGCGCCTGTTGAACGCAAACCTCTATCGACGAATTATAAAGGTCATCAAATTATTTCAGCACCTCCGCCTTTTGCTGGTGCTACGCTTATTCAAATGTTAAAAATGACGGATCAAGAAGATATTTGGAAGCTGAAGGAATCGCATCCTAGTCTTTATTATCATTTTCTTGGTCAAATTTCAAAAGTAGCTTATCAAGACCGCTTGAAAAAAATTGCTGATCCGGCTTTTATAAAAGAAACGCCAAATGATTGGATCGACGATCATTACGTGCATTTACTTCGTAATAAATTAAATAATACTGAAACAGATCATACCAAAGTAAGCGACGTCGAAGAACATGAAAGTACCACTCATTTTGTTGTCATGGACGGTGAAGGAACCGTTGTATCAACAACGAATACGCTGAGTAATTTCTTTGGCAGCGGTGAATATGTAGATGGATTCTTTTTAAATAATACGCTCAATACGTTTGGGGAAGGAATTAATAAGCGTCAACCCGGTAAGCGTCCAAGAACATTTACAGCCCCTACCATTATTCGTGAAGGTGATGAATGGGTAATGTCCATTGGCACACCGGGAGGAAATCGCATTCCTCAAGTGTTAACGCAAGTAATTGGGGATTATTTTGAAGACAAAGATTCCATTAAAAACGCAGTAGAAAACAAGCGTGTCATTTTTGATTCTCATAAGTTTTATTCAGAAGCTAAGCTTAAACAGTCAACTAAAGATGGTTTAAAAACGTAYGGCTATGACTTAAAAAACAATGATAACGCGATGTTTTACGGAGGCGTTCAAGCTCTTGTGAAAGACTTAAAGAAAAATAAGATTCAAGGTGACGCTGATCCGCGCCGCCACGGTTTATGGGAAAAAAGTACAGACTAACTTAATTGGAGGAATAGAAAATGATCGCAAAACGAATCGTAGGGATTGTAGGACCAATTGCTATTGTAGCAGGAGTAGTAGCAGGACTTGGAGCTTTAAAACATCCGGCTACTCTTTCAACAGATGAACAGCAAAAAATTGAAAATAACGTAAAAATGATTGAACAAACAAAATCAGCTGCTACAGATGCAGTAAATGATGCTGCGGCAGCTGCTGGAAAATAAATCTTATGTAGTAACAAAAATGGCATCGTCCTAGACGATGTCTTTTTTGTGTGCAATGTAATGTATGGATAAAAATGAAAGCGCTTCACAAAATATACAGATGAGTAAAAATGGAGGGTAATATGTGAATAAAAAATTACTGTTGTTTAACATTATTGCTTTTTTATTATTAATTTGCGTTATAGCCGCTTTTTTTATGACTCAATCGAGTACCGATCTTAGTCCTGAAAAGCTGCTTGAAAAAAATAATGATCATTCTTACGGTGTGAGTTCTTCTAATTCTCTGGCAGCAAATGTAGGGATGGACGTATTAAAAGAAGGCGGGAATGCAGTAGATGCGGCCATTGCTATTTCGTATGCTCTTAACGTAGTCGAACCTTTTGGATCTGGAATTGGCGGAGGTGGAGGTATGCTGATTGCCAAAAAAGATCAGCCTGCTACTTTTATCGATTACCGGGAAACCGCTCCAACTTCTATGAGTGGTAAAAACGGCGTGCCGGGATTTGTCGCTGGTATGGAATATATTCAGCAGAAATATGGTACAAAATCAATGAGTGATTTGATTCAGCCGGCTGTTGAATACGCTGAAAAAGGGTYTGAAGTAGACTCTCTTTTATCGTCTCGATTGTATTACTCTAGAGGAAGGATGGATGTAGACGATCTATCCGCTTTTTATCCAAAGGGAGAAGCAATTGAAGAAGGAAAAACCCTGTCGCAGCCCGTGTTAGCTAAAACATTAATCAAAATTCAGCGAGAAGGTGCGTCTGCATTTTATAAAGGAGATGTGGCAAAAGATCTTGCTGATGCAACGCCTATTTCTAAAAAAGACTTATCTTCCTATCAAGTGACAGAAATCAAGCCTGTCGTTTCAACTTACAATGGAACGGAAGTGATTTCAGCGCCTCCGCCTTTTTCCGGAATTACACTGATTCAAATGTTAAAAATGGCAGAGAAAGAAAATCTTGAAACAATGCCTGATAAAGAATATTACGAAACGATGAACAGAATTAAAAAGGCAGCTTACTCCGACCGGTTAAAACAAATCGGAGATCCAGAATTTCATAATCAAAACTCAAGTGAATTAGTCAGTGATGATTATATAACAAACTTGGTCAATCACCCGACACGTTCTTCAGGTGAAGGCGATGAAGAACACGAAAGTACAACACATTTTGTGGTTGTTGATTCAGAAGGAACCGTCGTATCTACAACTAATACGTTGAGTAACTTCTTTGGTACAGGCGAACAAGTTGACGGCTTTTTTCTTAATAACAATGCTGATACGTTTGGAAGCAAAGAACCGAATAATCGCGAGCCGGGAAAAAGAGCAAGAACTTTTACGGCTCCAACTATTATAAGAGAAAAAGGCGAGTGGGCGATGGGAATAGGTTCTCCGGGCGGAACGCGGATTCCTCAAATTTTAACTCAGGTACTTTCTAAAAACCTTGAAGGAAATGAATCGCTTCAAAAAGCTGTAAACGAACCGCGCTTTATTTTTGATGATTCGACTATTTATGTAGAGCCCGATTTAAATACCAAAAATATTCCTTCTGCGTTTCGAATAGAAACAAAGGAAAGCGACGTCTTTTATGGAGGTATTCAAGCGTTAACCATTAATTTTCAAGATAAACAAATGGAAGGAGCCGGAGACCCTAGAAGAAATGGAGTTTGGAAAACAGGAGATTAACGAAGTAAAGATCCCTTCTCATATGCTTAGGCATAGTGAGAAGGCGTTTGAAAATATCGAATGGAATGAAAATCTTTGTCGCTGGAATGAAAATGTACGTAAATGGGGGAACGATCTAAAGCAGGGTGAGCGTTGAAAAACGTGGCATCACCGTAGCGCAATGCTTTTAGCAAGTAAGGCATTTCCTGTTTGAAAATAGCGTACCGTATGGCTTGAACGGACTTTTCCGTTTGTTCATTGCCAATAAATACGTATACATACAGCGTATCAACACCGTCTTTGTGGAGCCATTCGGCAAAAAGCTCATTTCGCTGCTCATTTAATTGATCAACAGCAAACTTTTCGTCGATCCAAAGAAATAAATCGTCTGTTTGTTCAGAATGTGTGAGCGTATAGCGTCGCCCAATAAAAGGAAAGGTGGGCGTGCTTCCTTGCCGGTATGTGACGCTAAATTGCTGAGGATTAAAAGCAGACAAACGGCATCTTCCTTTCACGCTTTTAAGTAGTTTATGCATAAAAAAGAGAAATTTCACACATTCGTCAAGAATTTTAAGCTGTTTTTCTTACATGCATACTTATGAAAAAGTTGTTACACTGAAGAAAAGAAATAGTGGGTGATAAAAGATGGAGCCGCTGTATATTGTCTTATCCATTTTTTTAGCAGCGATGCTATCGTATGACATTGCTAAATTTGTTCGAGGGGACCGGCCAGATTGGAAAGAGGGTCTCGTGACGGGCCTTGTGTTCGTGGGCTTTTTAGCAGCCATGCAAATGGCTTTTCACATTGTATAGCGATGAAAGAGGCTGGGACAAACGTATTTTAGTTGAAGGAAGATCCGAACGATGAATCGTTCGGATCTTTTATGTTTATGTCTCAATCCCTTTTTTAAAAGATATGCCGGATAAGTTTAGTCCGGCAATACTAAAAAGCTTAGATATCGAATAAGCTGTTGTATACTGCATTTTTGATAAAGGGGCTTTTTACTTGTATCGAAAAAAAACACTGCTTTTGAAGCGAAGTTTAGGAGTAGCTGTGTTTCTTTCTGTTATTGCGCTGGGAGTTTGGATGTTTCAATTTACATTCTTTTCTCCAAGTCATCAAGCCAAATCTGCCGTAAAAGAATTTTATACGCTAGAACAGGAAGGAAACTTTTCGGAATCATGGGACCTTTTTCATTCATCCATGAAAAAGAAATGGACAAAAGGTGCATACATACAAGATCGAGCACACGTATTTCTCAATCATTTCGGGGTAGACACCTTTACTTATTCCATTGAAGATGTTGAAAAAAGAAAGAGCTGGAAGATGGAAAATGATCGTAAAGCGTTTCCTGTTGTTTACGAAATGACTGTTATCCAAACGTATAAAGGGAAATATGGAAACTTTGATTTGGTGCAGAAAGTGTATGCTGTTCGTGAAAAAGGAGAATGGAAAGTCGTGTGGGATTATAAACAGTAGGAGAGCCTGCTGTTTTTTTATTTTCATAAGAAATGAGCATACCTGAGCTGTTAATAGGCCTCTTTTTTAACAGAAAAAACGTTATGTTTTTTTGCGAGTGGGTAAAATGAAAGAAGGAGGCGAACACAGATGAAATTTAGAACGATTTTATTTGATGCATATGGAACACTGTTTGATGTACATACCGTTATTGAAACGTGTGATCAGCTGTATCCGGAGCGGGGAGAAAGCATTAGTCATTTATGGCGTTTGAAGCAAATTGAATACGCCATGCAATATCAGCTGATGGGACGATACGTTGACTTTTATACATTAACAAATCAATCCCTGAAATATGCAGCAGAAGCAAATGATATTGATTTAACGGAACACGAAGAAAAAATGCTGATGAGTGCCTACATGAAGCTGAATGTCTACGATGAAGTCAAAGAGGTGCTCGCCTATTTAAAAGAAAAAGGGTATCGCCTGGCTATTTTTACGAATGGTCCTAAGCACATGATTGATCCGCTTGTTTCTTATCACAATATGAATCATTTATTTGAGGACGTTATTTCCATAGACGAAATCAAACAGTACAAGCCTACGATGGCAAGCTATCACTATGCAAAAAACAAAATGAACGCCAAAAGAGAAGAAGTATTATTTTTGTCATCGAATACATGGGATATTGCCGGTGCTAAAAACTACGGGTTCGCAACGGCTTGGGTCAACCGAAAAGGAAATGTAGCTGAACATAAAGAATTGCAGCCAAACGTAATCATTAAAAGCTTAAATCAGCTTATTAAATAAAAAAAGACGAGCATTTAAGCTCGTCCTTTTTTATTTATTGCTAAATGTATCTTTTGTTTCGCCTACTGCTTTTTGAGCATTTCCTTTTGTTTTCTCAGCTTTTCCTTCGCGCTGAAGGTCGCGGTTATTCGTTGCATTTCCCACTTGATCTTTTACTTCACCTTTAGCTTTTGATACATTTCCTTTAACTTTATCTCCTAAACCTTTACTCATTTTAATCTTCCTTTCTATTAGTAATTAAGTAGCGTTACTTGTCTGTTCCACCATTAGAAAGAAATTAAACATATTTTCTGATTTCAACTTAAATAGAAGCTAAGTGTACGATATTCATGAGTAATGTGTAGGCACTATCATTATTATTGTTCGGAGGTTTTAAGCTCCCAATCATCATAAATCTGAGATTCATAAGGCCATGATAATAAGCTTAAAGATTCCACTGCTTTTAGAACAAGAGGCGAAGCATTATCGATGTTGAGATCCTGCGGTGCAATCCACAATGCTTCCAAAGAATCCTGTCCTTCAAACTGTACGGGGTGGGAAAGAAGCTCACCGCCGGCAATGTCTACGCAATAAAATACAGCAATGTGATGCACGTGAGTAAATTCTTTCCACTTACAAGGATACTGAAAATCTGTTGTACCCGCTTGAGAAATAATGTTAATCTCAAAGCCTGTTTCTTCCACAAATTCTCTTTTCATCGCTTCCGTTAATGTTTCACCGTGCTCTAGCTGTCCGCCTGGCAAATCAAAACGATGAATATACGGACCTCTATTTTTTCGAATAACAAGCAGCTTGTTATCTCGCATACAAATCCCATATACGCCAAAAGCGCGATCATAATTTGGTTCCATCTTTTTTTCACTACTTTCTATAACAGAATGGCTTGATAAAGCATCGTTTGATTTCTTTATCCTACCATACATTTTGCTATAGAACCTTTTTTAATGAGATGCTTTTACAGTAAGCGTGCGGGAAACGGCACTTTCGTTATGCAAACGGTCAACAGAGGTTACAACATATGTGTATGTTTGATTTTTGAGTGCATTTTGATCTACAAACAATTGTTTTTCTCCTGTTTTTCGAACGGTTGTCAGCAGGTTTTCTGCGCTGTTAATGTCGCCTTTTTTATTGCCTTGAAAGCGATAAATGGCATAATAAGCGGAGTCATTCTGCTGGTGATCTCGAATTTCAAATGCTGCTTCTTTTGAATGAGGACCCGCGTTTTTTAATTTTGGTGCTTTTGGGGCCGTATTATCAAGCCAAGGCATTGCTGGAATAAGCGCAGGGTGTTTATAAATATCGTTTTGCAGCTTATCTTTTATTCCTAGCGGGTTTCGGTTCAAATCTTTCAGGCTAAAATGCATGCTCCCCTGTACTTCTGGAAACTGGTGATTTAGAGCAATTTGCCTCGGATACTCATCGGGATCAGACCAAGCTTCCACCGCGTTGTTATTAATTTTGTAAGCAGCTTGTCCAATATAAAGGTGAACTGGCTTTCCGCGCACTTCATCTCTCCACCAGTTGAGCAGCGTATCGTAAGCAGCGGGTTCAAATCCGATATTCCAATAAATTTGCGGAGTAATGTAATCAATGTATCCATTTTGAATCCACGTACGCGTATCAGCATACAAATCATCGTAGTTTGTTTGTCCAGCAGTCGTCTCAGAGCCGGTTGGATCATTAGCAATGTTTCGCCATACGCCGAACGGACTGATGCCAAACTTCACGTATGATTTTGTTTTTTTAATAGATTTATTTAAATCTCGAACAAGCTGATTAACATTGTCACGCCGCCAGTCTTCAATATTGGAAAACGTTTGAGCACCGTAGGCTTCATATGTTTTTTGATCTGGGAACGTTTGACCTGCAATTTTATAAGGATAAAAATAGTCGTCCATATGAACAGCATCAATATCATAGTTTCTTACGACTTCGAGCACTTCTTCAATAATAAAGTTTTTTACTTCTGGAATACCTGGGTTGTAGTAGAGTTGTTTTCCGTAGGAGACGACCCAATCAGGATGTTGTTTGGCAGGATGATTATCGGCTAGTTTGTTTAAATCAGTATGATTCATTGTAATGCGGTAAGGGTTAAACCATGCGTGGAATTCTAAGTTGCGCTTGTGTGCTTCGTCTACCATAAAGGCCAGAGGATCATAGCCGGGATCTTTTCCTTGTGTACCGGTTAAATATTCTGACCACGGGCCATATTTTGACGGATAAAAGGAATCGGCGGTCGGTTTAATTTGAACAACAACAGCATTCATCCCCATCTTTTTTACTTCATCTAGCAAATAGGTAAACTCTTTTTTCTGCTGTTCAACCGGAAGACCAGGCTGAGAAGGCCAATCAATGTTGTATACGCTTGCAATCCAAGCGGCTCGAAGCTCCCGTTTTTGATACGTAGTAGGTACGTCTGCTTTAGCAGGCAATGTGCTCGAACAAAACAGCAGTAAAAACAAGATGCCTCCAACCCATTTTTTAATATGCATGTTCGTTCCTCCTTCTTTTTTGGTTGAGATAAAATTTCTTTCATAATATAGCATGCGGTCGTTATATTCACAATAGATTTTAATGAAATATTCTGAAAAATAAAATAAAGTTTTAAAAATATCAGAAAAATATTGAAATTAAACTTCAGAAAAAATATAATAATGGTAATTTAAAGAATATTTTAGAAATACGTTACTTAACGATGGAGGAATTCATGCGCCAATTTTCCGTACTTACTTTAATCGATGCACAAATGAATCATTACAGTCCTGCTGAAGGAAGAGTAGCTGATTACGTGCTAGAAAATCCCACGACCACGTTGAACTTAACGACCAAACAGCTAGCTAAGCAGTGTCAGTGCAGCGAAGCTACGATTATCCGCTTTTGTCAGCGTGTAGGCATTAATAGTTTTAAAGAATTAAAGATTGAATTAGCAAAAGATGCTCATAAGGTGCATACCGAACAGCTGCCGAATCTTCCAGTTAATTTTGAAGACGAGACAGATGCCGTGCTTGAAAAAGTCATAAGCAAAAGTATGAGCGCACTGATGAATACAAGCCGACTAGTGAGCACTTCTGCAATTGATGCAGCTGCGGAAGCTATTCATGGAGCGAAACGAGTGTTTTTATACGGAGCAGGAGGATCATCTGTAGTTGCGCTAGATGCTCAGTATAAACTGCTTCGAATTGATATTTCGGCTCTGTTTTCATTAGATAGTCATGTTCAAATGGTGATGGCTACGAATATGACAAAAGATGATGTGCTGTTTGTGGTATCCACTTCAGGTCAAACAAAAGAAGTGGTAGAGCTGATGCAAATAGCCAAAGACAAAGGAGCAGCCGTCATTTTGCTAACGCAGCACGGATCATCGCCAGCTTCTAGATTAGCTGATATTCTGCTGACTATTTCGGTAGAAGAACAGCATATTCGAATTGGAACGATGAGCGCTCGTATTGCTCAGTTAGCCATTGTAGATGCGATGTTTATACGGTTATGTATTCAAAAAGGCAATCAAGTGTTTGAACGCATAATCGATACACATAATGTAATTCAAAAAATAAAGAGGTAGGGGGAAATGAGAAAATGAAGGTATTGTTTGTATGTTCTGGAGGAATGTCAAGTGCGATTGTGGTAAAAGCATTAAAAACAGAAGCACAAAAGCACGGAACGGATATGGAAGTGCTGGCAATTGGAACAAATGAAGTGGCAGAGGAAATTCAAAAGGGCTGGGACGTTGTAATGGTTGCACCGCAGATTCGTCACCGGTTTAATGCAGTGAAAGCGGAAGCAGATAAAGCTTCTGTTCCATGCGGGCCCATTCCGCCGCAGGCTTATACGCCGCTTGGAGGTCCAACGCTTTTTAAAACGGTTCAACAGCTCGTTAGCTAAGAAAAGTAGGTGTATTCCTGCTTTTTAAATAGATAAGGGGTTTCATTTACACAAGGGGAGAATATAGAGGGGGAAAGGGTATATGAGCAAATTTGTGTCGTTTTTAGAGAACAATTTATCAGGACCTATGGCCAGGTTATCAGAACAGCGGCATCTTCAAGCCATTCGCGATGGTGTTATATCCGCTTTGCCGGTTATCATTATCGGAAGTTTTTTCTTGATTCTAGCGTTTCCGCCTGTGCCGCAAGACAGCACAATTGCGAAATGGGCCGCTGATAACAGCGCCAATATTTTAATACCGTATCGCGTAACGATGTTTATTATGTCTTTATATATAGCCTTTGGGATAGGATACAACTTGTCCAAAAGCTATAATCTCGATCCGCTGTCAGGAGCGCAAATTGCAGTAGCTGCACTACTCCTTACGGTCACTCCAAAGCTGATTGAAGAAGAAGGGTTTATGCTTCCAATGACAAACCTTGGAGGTCACGGTTTATTTGTAACGATGATTGTATCGATTTTATCGGTCGAAATTCTCAGGTTTTGTAAAGCAAAAAATGTCACCATTAAAATGCCAGAACAAGTGCCGCCTTCGGTATCGAGGTCTTTTGAAGCACTAATTCCGGTTGCGATTGTTGTTGTACTTATGACGATTATTACCATTGTTTTAGGTATCGATCTTCACCATTTAGTTGATAAACTAGTTGCTCCGCTTGTGGAAGCTGGAGATAGTTTAGCAGGAGTGTTAATACCGGTTTTCTTAATTACGTTTTTCTGGTCATTTGGAATCCACGGCGTCTCTGTTGTTGGGACAGTGGCAAGGCCTGTATGGGAAGTGTATTTAGCCAAAAATGCTGAAGCGGTAGCAGACGGAGCTTCCACACTTCCGTATATTGCACCTGAAACGTTCTTTCAGTGGTTTGTTTGGATCGGAGGATCTGGAGCGACGCTAGGTCTTGCCTTAGCGATGCTGTTTTTCTCAAAATCTAAATATTCGAAAGCGCTTTCTAGGACATCTTTTATTCCAGCGGTTTTTAATATTAACGAACCAATTATTTTCGGTTTGCCAATTGTCTTAAATCCTATTTTAATTATTCCATTTATCATTATCCCGATTATTACAACGATCATTTCATACGCAGCAACGGCGACAGGTCTTATTACGCCAACCTACGTAATGGTTCCTTGGACGCTCCCGGCACCGATCGGAGCGTATCTATCAACCGGAGGAGACTGGCGTGCGGTTGTGCTAGTCGTTATCAATATTGCTATTTCTGTTGTCATTTATCTTCCGTTCTTTAAAATGTACGACCGAAAGATGGTCGAAATGGAAAAAAGCGATGAAGCAACGGTTGCACCATCCGATAGTTCAGTTCAAATGTAAAGAAAGAGAAGCCAACTTGTTTGGCTTCTATCTCTTTAGTAGGAGTGAGGGTCAATGTTTGTACGGTTTCGATATAAAACTGTGTTTTTATTTCTGCTAACCATGGTTCTTTGCAACGTTATTTTTACACCTCTGCTGCAGTATGCTGGTTTATCAGCGCAGCATAGTTTATTTGCCATTACAAGCCTATCAGCGGCGCTGCTTACAACATTTATTTCCATTCGGCTTTCAAACGCAGCTTTATCTAAAACCGCCGTTTGTATACGCTTTGTTTTGCTTGGAATAGGGTGCACAGCCGTTACATATTTAGCCGTTTTTTAACAAGGAGGGACAAAAAATGAAAGTAGTGACAATTGGGGGAGGATCAAGCTACACACCGGAATTGGTCGAAGGGTTTATTAAACGATATGATGAGCTTCCAATTCGAGAGCTATGGCTTGTAGATGTTGAAGAAGGAAAAGAGAAACTTGCAATTGTAGGAGCACTTGCGAAAAGAATGGTCAAAAAAGCAGGTGTTGATATGAAAATTCATTTAACGCTTGATCGACAAAAAGCGTTGATAAATGCTGATTTTGTAACGACACAGCTTAGAGTAGGTCAGCTTGATGCGCGTATTCAAGATGAACGCATCCCTCTTAAGTACGGAATGATTGGTCAAGAGACAAACGGGGCGGGAGGATTATTTAAGGGCTTACGAACGATACCAGTTTTGTTGAAAATTGCCGAGGAAATACACGAAGTTTGTCCAAACGCCTGGCTTATTAATTTTACAAATCCTGCAGGTATGGTAACGGAGGCGCTGCTTCGCTACGSGAAGCATTCTAAAGTAGTAGGAGTTTGTAACCTGCCTGTACATATGACAAACTCCATCGCGGGCTTGCTTCAAGTAGAAAAAGAAGATGTTCACATTGAATTTGCAGGGTTAAATCACTTGGTATATGGACTGCATGTGTATGCAAAAGGAAAGGAAGTAACGCAAGAAGTCATTCGGCGATTAAGTGATCCAAACTCTCAAGTAACAATGAGAAACATAGCTCCTATTCCATGGCAACCGGACTTTTTGGAAGCTCTTGGCGTGATTTTATGTCCTTATCACCGCTACTACTACAAAACAAAAGAAATATTAGCAGAAGAGCTTCTGACCTTTCAGTCAGGTACCACACGCGCTGAAGTGGTCAAAGCATTAGAAGCCGAGCTTTTTGAACTCTATAAAAATCCAAATCTAGAAATGAAGCCTCGGCAGCTGGAAAAACGAGGAGGCGCTTATTATAGCGATGCCGCATGCAATTTAATTTCATCCATTTATAACGATAAAGGCGATATTCAAACATTAAATGTAAAAAACAATGGAGCCATTTCCTCACTCCCAAACGAATCTGCGGTTGAAGTAAACTGTGTAGTAACAAAGCAAGGGCCAGTACCGCTCGCTGTCGGTGAACTTCCGGTAGAAGTTAATGGACTTGTGCAGCAAATTAAATCGTTTGAACGAGTAGGAGCAGAAGCTGCGGTTACAGGATCTTATGAAAAAGCACTGGTTGCGCTGAGCATTAATCCGCTTGTTCCAAGTGACGAGCTGGCTAAGTCGGTCTTAGATGAACTGCTTCAAGCTCATCGCAAGTATTTACCTGCTTTTTTTAAGGAAGTGAACGCGTAGTATGTATGCTGTTGGACTTATGTCAGGAACGTCACTCGACGGAGTTGATGCAGCTCTTGTTCAAATTGAAGGAAGCGGCTATGAAAGTAAAGTTAAGCTTCTTCATTTTATTACCGTGCCGTTTTCACCTCAGTTAAAAAAGGAAATTGAGCAGGCGCTTTCTTTTGAACATTCAAATGTACAGCTAATCTGCAGCTTAAATTTCAAACTTGGCTATGCATTTGCGGATGCAGTGAAAAAAGTGTGCCAAGAAGCCCGCTTTTCTCTTGAACAAATAGATGTTATTGGATCGCATGGTCAAACCATTTACCATCAGCCTTATGCTTCGGGAAGTACAGCGATGTCTACACTCCAAATTGGAGAGCCGGCTGTTATTGCCTATGAAACCAAAACGAAGGTAGTAGCAAACTTCAGAGTGATGGACATGGCAGCAGGCGGGCAAGGTGCTCCGTTAGTTCCTCACACGGAACGGATTTTGTACAGCCACGCTGAGCGTACAAGGCTGCTTCAAAACGTTGGAGGTATTGGAAATGTAACGTTGATTCCGCCCAAAAAATCTCCTATACCCGTAGTAGCTTTTGATACGGGGCCGGGAAATATGATGATAGATGAAGCGTGTCAGCAGCTTTTTAATGTTTCATTTGATGAAAATGGGCGTTTAGCAGCTGAAGGAAAGATTATTTCAGAGCTTTTAGAAGACTGTATGAATCATGATTACATGAAGCTTTCTCCTCCTAAATCGACGGGAAGAGAACTGTTCGGTACACAGTACACAAAGAGACTGCTAGAGAATTATAGTAAACATAAAAAGGAAGATCTGCTAGCTACGATTACTATGTTCACGGCATCATCCATTGTACATCACTATGAAACATTTATTTTTCCTGCCTATTCTATTGACGAAGTGATTATTGGAGGAGGCGGAAGTTATAATAATACGCTGATGAATATGATTAAAGCGCAGATCGGGAAACGCTGCAGCGTGTATACACAAGAAGAAATAGGAATGTCTTCAGAAGCAAAAGAAGCCGTAGCTTTTGCGGTGCTCGCAAATGAAACACTTTCAGGTTATCCAAGCA
>NZ_JBFULJ010000059.1:0-13564 GCF_056400385.1 Priestia sp. P5_B4 | reverse complement strand
CTCCTATATAGTACACTTCATCTGTTTTTAGCTTAAGTTTAATTAATAATTTGTACCACCATAATTGAAATCGAATTCGATATGTAGCCATTCTGTATCCTCCTTTATTTGTTCACACCTTTTACGATGCGGAACTTACTTCTCCAATAACAATKAGCTTCGGATGAACAATACATTCATATTGCTTCTCCACTGAAAGCGTTGTATGACTAATACCTACTAATACTTTAGTGACTTCAATCGTATTGGACTGATGCACCAGCCTTACCATATCTGGCTTTAGAGCAAGAAGGAGCTGATTGGCTTGGCCCACGCTTCGATAAGGGACAAAGCGGACTTTTGAATACCACTCTTGATCAATATCTTCGCTGTGTGAAAAGGATTGGACATTTTTGCTTAATTCCATTAAGCCTTCAGGCAATATTTCTTTTAAAGAATCTGCTGTAACAATCATAACCGGGGTTTTCGTCAGCGGATCTACAAGCTGGTTTCCACTATCAATAAGTCCTTTCATCGACAGAGTCTGTTCGTTTAAAATAACTTCCACATCTACCAGCTGATCAAATGTAATGTTTTTCATTCGCAAATCATCAACTCGTGCTTTTGAAAAATAAGATAATAGCGGAAAACCGATAAGAACAAATATCCAGCTAATAGGATCACCAAACTKTGGAGATTTTGTATCAACCATTTGATTAAGAACAAGAAACTGATCTTGAAATAAAAAGTGAACGCCCATTAATCCTCCACCAACAACAAAGGTTGCAAAATAAAACGTTAATAAATTCTCAAAGAAAAAGCGCAGTCGTTTATAACCAAACGTCATCAATACCATAAAAAAAGAGAATAAAATTTTAATGGCAGGGTGAACCATAAGATGAGAAAAAGGCGTAAACATAAGAAGGACAATTAATGAACCGATAAAGCCGCCAAGCAAAAGCCGCCACCACTTGTAATTCCGTTTAAGTACAACTGCACATAACATTAGTAAAATCGTATCTAACCCAAAATTCAGCATCCATATTAAATCTAAATAGATTGGCAATGTTTATAACCTCTCCATTCTTTCTGAATTTTTCTGTTAAAAATTAGTATATAGTACATCCTATTAGAAAGTCTGTCAGTTCATGCCGAGAAACAAGCAGTATTTTTGAGGAAATCATTCGATATTTGTCACACCACTTTTAGAAAGAAAACATAAACCCTTTAAAGGCATCATATTGACCATGTCGAATGTTTTTTATATTCTTTTTGAGTTTTCTAGATTCATTGCATAAAAAAAGACCTCTGTATAAAACAGAGGTCTTGGTTTTTTATTTTCTTAGCGTCTACGATTACGGTTTCGTAAGAATGTTGGAATATCTAGCGCATCTTCAGACTGTGGCTGAGATGGACGCGTATATTCTTGCTGTACAGGTTCTTCACGCTTTACTTCACGCTTCGGCTGTGGAGCCGGCTGCTGTGTCGATTGCTGCATGCGATTCGCCGATAACGAAGGACGACCTGGTTTTGGCTGTGATAAATCTTGGTCACTAAAGCCAGTTGCAATAACTGTAACAACAATCTCGTCTTTTAGGTTTTCGTTAATAACAGATCCAAAGATCATGTTCACTTCTTGGTCAGAAGCCGAAGCAACGATATCTGCAGCTTCTTGTACTTCGTAAAGACTTAGGTTTGTACCGCCTGTGATGTTCATTAATACACCTTGAGCTCCATCGATAGATGTTTCAAGAAGTGGACTTGAAATAGCTTTTTTAGCCGCTTCAGCAGCGCGGTTTTCACCAGTTGCAATACCGATACCCATAAGTGCAGATCCTTTGTTAGACATAATTGTTTTCACGTCAGCGAAGTCTAAGTTAATTAATCCAGGAACTGCGATTAAATCTGAAATACCTTGCACACCTTGTCGCAATACGTTATCCGCTTCACGGAACGCTTCTAGCATTGGCGTGTTTTTATCAACGATTTCCAATAAGCGATCATTTGGAATAACAATCAGCGTGTCCACTGCTTCTTTCATTGACGCAATGCCGCCTGCCGCTTGAGTAGAACGCTTACGACCTTCGAACGTAAACGGACGAGTAACAACACCTACCGTTAGTGCTCCTAGCTCACGAGCAATTTGGGCAATGACTGGAGCTGCACCAGTTCCAGTTCCTCCACCCATACCAGCCGTTACGAAAACCATATCTGCACCTTTTAGGGCTTCTTGGATTTGTTCCTTACTTTCTTCGGCTGCTTTTTTACCAACCTCTGGATTAGCACCTGCACCTAATCCTCTTGTTAATTTAGCGCCGATTTGCATTTTTGTTTCAGCTTTTGATAAATTTAATGCTTGTGCATCTGTATTAACTGCAATAAATTCTACACCTTGGACGCCATGTTCAATCATTCGGTTAACCGCGTTGTTACCGCCGCCTCCGACACCGATTACTTTAATCGTCGCTAATTGGTCTACACTTGTATCAAACTCCAACATGATAGTTCCTCCTAATTCTTCGAAATTACCAATCCGTAACGTTAATCAAAGAAGTATCCAAAAAACTTCTTCATTAAATTTTGGTCATTTTTCTTTTTCGGCTGCTCGGCTGATTGTTGCGGCTGCTGTGGTTTCGGGCTAGGTTTGATCATTTCTTGCTCAATCGGCTCTTCTTCCACAACTGGCGCTCCAATTTCCCGGCCTTGTATTTTAGCATTTTTGTATGCAAATTTTATTAATCCTACGCCTGTTGTATAATGCGGCTCACGTACTCCAATATAATCAGGCACTGCTATGCGCACGTTATTCTTTAAAATTACTTGAGCTAGCTCAAGAATACCAGGCATCGCTACTACTCCGCCTGTTAAAACAAATCCTCCTGGAATATCTTTGTATCCTAGGCGATTTACCTCTTGCGTAATCATATCTAAAATCTCTTCTAGTCTAGCTTCAATAATATCAGAGATTTCGAGCTGATTAAACTGCTGATGCTGATCGCTTCCAATAATCGGTACACTAAATACTTCTTCTTCAGAAGCGTGATCGTAGAAAGCATGTCCATGCTTTATCTTAATATTTTCCGCATCTTCAGTCGATGTGCGAAGGCCAATCGATAAATCCTTGGTAATGTGCTCTCCGCCAACAGCTAGTACATTTGTTACTTTCAAATGTCCTTGGTCAAAGATCGCAACCGTTGTTGAACCTCCACCGATATCTACCAGTGCGACACCTAAGTTTTTTTCATCACGAGATAATGCAATTGAACCAGCGGCTAGAGGCTGTAAACAAATATCACTGATTTCTAAACCAGCTCTTTCTACACAGCGTAATAAGTTATGTAAAACCGTTCTAGATCCCGTTATGATTGTGCCTTCCATTTCTAAACGTACCCCAATCATACCTCTAGGATCATTAATACCTTCTAAGCCATCTACAATAAATTGCTTTGGAATAACATCAATGATTTCACGATCTGGCGGGATAGACATGACTTGAGCAGCATCAATTACTCGATGAATATCTTCGTTTGTAATTTCACGATTCTCGCTTGACACGGCTACTACTCCGTGACAATCCTGTAAAAATACATGATTTCCGCTTATGCCCACTACAACCTTTTTAATTGTAATGCCTACCATTCGTTCAGCTTGTTCTACTGCTTTTCTAATAGATTGAACTGTTGCATCTATATCAACGATAGAACCTTTTTTTAGTCCGTGTGATTTAACATTCCCTACACCAATGATATTCAATGAATCGTTACTCATCTCTCCGATGATTACTTTCACACTGGATGTACCGATGTCTAAACTAACGTATATTTCATTGCTGTTCATTCTTTGGCACCTCCTTTTTCTTTCTGCACATGTCATCTTAATRAATTAAGAAGAACAACAATATTAATTTTTTATTATATGAAAATATTCAACAAATACATCTGTTTCCCTTTTGTAAAATCAATTTTTTTCAAGTTTTTCACAGACTTTATCTCTTTCAAAGAACAAAACGTTCTGGTTTTGACTTTTTTTTAGATTTAAGCCTAAAATTCACTGAAAAAAGCTATTTAACTACAAGTCTACACTAAGATGTACACTGAGAAAAGCGAAACTTACCTAGAACAAATATTACATTTCCATTTCACAGCAACGGAGAAGAAAATCATATGTATGCAGAATACTTGCATGTGATTATACAATGTACGAGGGCTAGTTTGCCAGTCTCAACTCATCTATTTCCTTTAATTAACACTTATAAAAAATAATTACTGCTTGCTCTTTTTATAAGGTTTAAATGCATATCCTTCTTCTAAATCAATAATACCTTTTTGATCATCACTTAATTTACTTGCAATAGCTGGGTAATGAACAATTTTATCAGAGAAGTTGCTAATTTTCCCGCTTACTTCACGCGTATCATTCATAAACACCTCGATGTGAAGAGGTTCTGATTTTGTCGGCGCGTAGTAAATCTCAGAAATAGCCCCTTTTATGCTCTTAGGCGTTTTAGCTAATTCTTGAACCATGCTTTGTATAGCGTCTCCGTCTTTCCAGTCAATTAGCAGCGGAGCGTCGGATGACACTTTCTTAGCACTTACTTCTTTTAGAACTTTTCCATTTTCATTCACAGGGAAATATTTATTCCCCGAGGTTACATAAGCAATTCTTGCGTACTCTTTTACGTCGATTACGACCTTATTAGGAAATGTTTTGTGAATGACAGCTTCCTTTACCTCAGGGTTTTTTTCGACTTTTTCTTGAATTTGATCAGCATCAGCTTTCCAGTAGCTGGTTTTTTTGGACAGACCACTCGCTTTGACAATATCCTTATCACTTACATGTTTATTCCCTTGTACTTCAATGTTAGAAACATTACTCAGAGAAGATTGAGAATATACAATAAATAAAATAAGGATGAAAAAGAGTGATAAATACAAAATCAGCCGTCTATTTGCTTTTTGCTTTCGCTGTTCTTGCAGCTTCGGTACCCGATCTTCTAAAACAATTAACTTACCTTTTTCCATTTTTTTCACCCTTATCCATTTGAGAAAATAAACGAGGAATTACCATCTATTTATTTCCAATCTTTGCTTCATGAGAATATCCCCATTATAGCATAGAATAAACACATAAAAGCTACCTTTTCACGCATAACCATACAGCCACGGGCTGGGTAATTAGCGACCAATAATCTCAACTTCTGTATGAATATCAATATCGAATTTCTCTTTAATTGTTTTCTTAACATGAGCAATTAAATTCAGCACATCTGAAGCCGTTGCATCTCCTGTGTTGACAATGAAGTTCGCATGCTGTTCACTAATTTGCGCTCCGCCTACTGAAAAACCTTTTAAGTTGGACTTTTCAATTAAGTCTCCTGCATAATTTGGAAGCGGATTTCTAAAAATACTGCCTGCACAAGGGAAATTCCAAGGCTGTGTTTCACGGCGATAGTCTTTATTTTTCTGCATGACCGCCACAATATCATCTTTCGTTCCCTTTTTCAAACGCAGCACGGCTTCTACACATACTCCGGGACGGTCTTTTTGTAGAATTGAATGACGATACGAAAATTGAAGCTCTTCATTTGTCAGCCACTCAAGAGTGCCATCTTCAAATAAAATCAGCGCTTTTTCGACTACATGAGACATATCAGAACCATGGGCACCTGCATTCATATAAACAGCGCCTCCCACAGATCCAGGAATTCCACTTGAAAACTCCAGCCCAGACAGGCCTTGTTTTGTAATAACTGTTGCAAGCTTGATGCTAGGGTATCCCCCACCTACAGTAACCGTCTCTCCATCTACTGTTAAATCATCTAATCCGGCTCCGAGCTTAATGACCACACCTTCAATTCCCTTATCAGAAACAAGAAGATTAGATCCTCGACCAATCGCTCTCCATTTCACGCCGTGTTTTTTAATAATATCCATTGTAACTTTTAAGTGATCAACAGAATCAGGTTCTACAAGCACATCTGCTGGACCACCAATTTTCATTGTTGTATGTTTTGCTAGCGGTTCATTTTCACGAACCTTTCCAATATTCGCTTCGACTAACTCTTTTACTAACGCTTCCATAAGAACCTCCTAAAACCCTCTTTGCTGTTATAAAACTTTCATGTCAATGCGCCCTTACTTCTAATGCATAAGAATAATAAGAACAGATTCATAACTAAGCAGCACCTTGTAAGATACCTTTTTTCTACCAAGGCACTCTATTCTGTTGTCAATTTCATCATTTTTATTTATCGTATGACATTCACCCATAGAATGTACGTTCATCTGCTATATAAAGTAATTTTGATTGTTTTTTTATCGTTTTTCATTTAGAAGTTAAACACATGCTGACAGTCATAAAAAAACGCTACGCTCATAAGTGCACATACGTTCACCTACTCACTAAGATAAAACATTTAACCTTACACATCATACCATAGTTGGACTCAAAATTGGTTATCACAACATTACATTTTAAAAACATTTCATACAAAAATATCATCTACCTGTAAAAAATCGAAAATAAACCGCCAACAAAATCCGGCGTGCACTTGGATTTAAGATGACGGTTTACTTCAGTAGACCATTGCCTACTTGACATTATACAATTTTTTTCAATTAATAGCGAGAATATCTACTAACATTTAACAAAACTCCAACTGCTGCCAGCATGAGCGTCAGCGATGATCCACCGTAACTTAAAAATGGAAGCGTAATTCCCGTAACAGGCATAAGACCTGTTACCACTCCTATATTAATCATGACTTGAATCGCAACCATTGAAATAATTCCTAAGGCTAAAAACGTTCCGTAAAGATCAGGAGCTCCGAGCGCTACTTTAATTCCTCTCCAAAGCAATAAGCTAAACAAAAGCAAAACAAGCGTTCCCCCGATGAAACCGAGCTCTTCTGCCAGAATAGCAAAAATAAAATCAGTTTGAGGCTCCGGCAAATAAAAGAACTTTTGTCTACTTTGCCCTAACCCTAATCCAAGCAATCCCCCTGGCCCAATTGCATAAAGAGATTGAATGATTTGAAACCCGCTTCCAAGCGGATCTTCCCAAGGATTTAAAAATGAAGTGATGCGTTTAATCCGATAAGGAGCCGATAAAACAAGCCCTACAAAACCGGCTACGCCAAGCAACCCAAGACCTGCAAAGTGACTTACTTTTGCTCCTGAAACAAAAATCATGACTAAACAAGTTCCAACAAGCACCGTTCCCGTTCCTAAATCCGGCTGCATCATAATAATGCCAAACGGTAAGAAAACCAGTAATAACGCCGGTAACATGCCTTTTCTAAAAGATGTAATTTTCTTCTGGTTTTCTGATAAATATTTCGCTAAAAATATAATCATAGCAAACTTCATAAATTCTGAAGGCTGAATCGAAAACGCTCCAACTCCTATCCAACTTTGCGACCCATTCCGTACTAGCCCTACTCCCGGAATCAATACAAGTACCAGCATAACAAAGCAAATGATTACAATTGGCTTCGCCCACGTACGCCACATCCAATAATCAATATTCATGATGACAAACATCGCGCATACTCCAAGCCCTGCAAATAGGAGCTGGCGTTTAGCAAAGAAAAAAGAATCATTAAACTTGTATGTAGCCCATACCGCACTTGCGCTGTATACCATGATAAGGCCGATGGTTAGCAAGGAAAGCGTAACGATTATGAGAAAAAAATCTGGGGTAGACCTTTTTGTCGACACTGTCACACACCTCTAAAAATAGATTAGGGCTAGTGTATTTTCTAGGTGTTTAGACAAGCCCTTATTTCAGTTTATGCACAGATTCAATAAAGATGTCACCACGTTCTTCAAAAGTTTTAAATTGATCCCAGCTTGCACAAGCAGGAGATAATAAAATAACATCTTCTTCATCTGAACAAGCATATGCTTCTGAAACTGCTTGTTTAACATTATCGACACGTTTTACAATTTGTATTCCCGCTTCTTTTGCTACGCGTTCAATTTTAGGAGCCGTTTCACCAAATGTAATCACAGCTTTCACATTTTTAAACTCTTCTTTTAAATCATCAAACTCATTGCCGCGATCGAGTCCACCTGCAAGTAGAATCGTCGGCTGCGAAAAAGCGGAAAGAGCTACTTTTGTAGCAAGCATATTCGTAGCTTTAGAGTCATTATAAAACTTACGTTTGTTGATTGTCGTGACATATTGAACGCGATGTTTAACACCAGCAAACGTTGTGAGCACGCGGTAGATAGCTTCATTTGAACAGCCGTACAGCTTCACAACGGATACAGCTGCTAAAATGTTTTCTTGATTATGTTTGCCTGGCAGCACCACATCTTTTAAGGACATCACTTCTTCATCTTTAAAGAAAATCGTTTCGTTTTTAATATACGCTCCTTCTGTCGTTTGAGCTGTAACAGAAAAAGGTACTTTTGTCGCTTTAACATCTGCACTAGCTTTCATCACTAGCTCATCATCCGCATTAATAACGGCAAAGTCTTCACTTGTTTGATTGTTAAAGAGATTTGCTTTCGCTTTGATATATTCCTCTTTTGTGCCATGATAGTCTAAGTGAGCATCAAACAAATTCAATAATAAAGAGATTCTCGGACGGAATTTTTCAATTCCCATCAGCTGAAAAGAAGAAAGCTCCGTTACAATTACATTGTCCTTTGTTGCTTTTTGCGCCACTTCACAAGCTACTGTTCCAATATTTCCAGCAATCAGCGGCTGCTTTTGATCTTCTTCTAACATTTTATAAATTAGCGTTGTTGTTGTTGTCTTCCCATTGCTTCCCGTAATTCCGATAAAAGGCGCTTCGCTAATTTCATAAGCCAATTCTACCTCTGTTAAAATCGGAATATTTCGCTTTAATGCTTCTTGCAATAGAACATTTGAATACGGAATCCCAGGGTTTTTTACAATAACATCCGCTTTGTCTAAAAGCTCAAGCGGATGATGTCCACAGACAACTTCAATGCCCGTTTTTTCTAATTCCTGTGCTGCTACGTTCTCTTCGTACGGTTTTTGATCATTAACGACTACTTTAGCACCAAGCTGTTTAACTAACTGAGCAGCTGCTAAACCGCTCTTGGCTAATCCTAAAATAAGTACTTGTTTACCTTGATACGTATTGACTGATTTCATTTAAATCCACACCTCGATATAAATTCCAAGCATTGCAAATAATAGTCCTACAGCCCAAAAAGTCATAACTACGCGCCATTCCGACCAGCCGCTTAGCTCGTAATGGTGATGAAGCGGGCTCATTTTAAACACACGCTTTCCTGTTGTTTTGAAAGATGCGACTTGAATAATAACAGATAGTGTTTCAATAACAAACACACCACCGATAATAACAAGCAAGAATTCCATTTTCATTAAGACAGCCACCGTAGCGATAGCTCCTCCTAGCGCTAAAGAACCCGTATCTCCCATAAATACTTTTGCAGGATGGGCATTAAAAACTAAAAATCCTAACACAGCTCCTACTACAGCAACTGAGAAAATAGATAGTTCAAACTGCTCTGCATTCCAAGCAAGAACTGCAAATGCACCAAAAGCAATCGCACTTGTACCAGATACAAGTCCGTCTAATCCATCCGTCAAGTTAACCGCGTTTGAAAAACCAACAAGCCAGATGATGAGGAAAACAACATAAAACCAACCTAAATCGATTGGGTCTTTAATTCCAGGAATCGTCACTTCAGTTGAAAACTCAAACTGTCTTGCAATAAAGTAAAAAATAATTGAAATGACAACCTGACCTAAAAACTTTTGTTTAGATGTTAATCCAAGGTTACGCTTTAACACTACTTTTATAAAATCATCTAAAAATCCTAATAAACCAAATCCGATTGTGACAAATAATAATAGAAACGTCTTATATGTAAGTTCTGCATACTGATTGACCATAATAAGAGTTGCCACAATAATAGATAATAAAATCATGATACCGCCCATTGTAGGTGTACCTGATTTTTTCTGGTGAGATTTCGGGCCTTCATCACGAATACTTTGACCAAACTTTAATCTTCTTAAGAAGGGAATAAAAATCGGCGACAATACAACCGTAATCAAAAAGGCTACGCCGATTGTCAATAAAATTGATTGTTCTAGCACGATGTTCCCTCCTTAACTTCCAACTCATTCCGACTCATTTTGTTCTCTACCCATTTCATTACTACTTTCGCTCCTCAATCATTTTGCGTGCTACTTCTCGATCGTCAAAATCGAATACTTTTTTACCAATAATTTGATRGGTCTCGTGCCCTTTTCCAGCAATGACAATAACATCATCTGCATGCGCTGTTTCCACTGCATAGCGAATAGCTTCTGCACGATCAGCAATCGTCACATAGTTATCTGTATCCAAACCTTCTTCCATATCTTTTAAAATAGCCAATGGATCTTCACTTCGTGGATTATCAGATGTCAAAATAGCTTGTGTACTGTATTCAGCTGCAATTCGAGCCATGATTGGTCGTTTTGTACGATCTCGATCTCCGCCACAACCAACAATAACATATATATTGCGTTTTGCGAATTCTTTTACAGTTTTTAACACGTTCTCTAAGCTGTCCGGCGTGTGGGCATAATCAACGATAACCGTAAAATCTTGCTCCGCATCAACCACTTCAAAACGCCCAGATACGCCTTCTAACACTTTTATTTCCTCGACAATAACTGACAGAGGGATACCTGATACTAAACATGAAGCCGTAGCCGCTAATACGTTGTAGACGCTGAATTTCCCAATAAGCTTCATCTCTACACGAACCGTTTCTGTCGGTGTTGTCAAGTCGAACGTTGTGCCGCTGTTTGTAATTTGAATATTGGTTGCACGAATATCACTTTCACGGTCAATACCATAGGTAATCACTGTAGCGGCCGTGTTTTTAATATATTCCTCGGTTGCCGCATCATCAGCATTAAGAACARCAAATTTAGGACGATTATGGTTATAAGCGTTTCCTAACTGTGCAAATAGCAACCCTTTCGCACGACGATAATCTTCCATTGTATGATGATAATCCAGGTGATCTTGCGTTAAGTTACTAAATACCGCAACGTCAAAGTCGCACCCGTGTACGCGTCCTAAGTCAAGTGCATGAGATGATACTTCCATCATCGCTACTTCTACATTTTCTTCCACCATTTGGTGAAATGTTTTTTGGAGCGTCAGCGATTCAGGCGTTGTGTTTTTCACATCATAAGACGTATCACCAATACGAATTTCAATCGTTCCAATTAGACCCGTCTTTTTATGTTGTGATTTAAAGATATGCTCAATTAAATGTGTAATCGTTGTTTTTCCATTTGTGCCTGTTACACCAATTAAATGCATTTTTTGTGTAGGCTGATTGTAGAAAGCATCCGCTAGCACCGCCATTGCTCGTTTTGTACTCTTCACGCGTACAACAGGCACTTCTACATCCACAGGCTTTTCTGCTAAGATTGCTACTGCCCCTTTTTCCACGGCCATCTGTGCAAAGTTATGACCATCAACTGTATAGCCGTCTATACAAATGAACAATGCTCCGGGCTTAACTTCTCTTGAATCCATTTCAATTGACGTAATATCAATATTCTGCTCAGGAAGCTGAACAAAATCATGTAAATGTGTTAGTAGTTCTCGTAAATCCATTCCTACCATGTCCTCTCTATTTGTAAAGTGAAACGTTTGTTATAAGACGCTATGGCAACTATTCTTCTTTTTCTAGCACCTAACCTATTACATTTTACAGAAAAAGAAGCCCGGAGGGAACACCCCCAAGGCTTATTTGTTGATTTCATGTTCACACGCAGAGTAACCTGCTGATTATCATGCAAGGAAGAATAATGGTTTATAGAGATTTTTATTTTCCCATATAAATTCTAACCGTTTCGCCTTCTTTAACTTTCGTTCCGGCTGCAGGAGACTGCTTGACCACTTTATCTCCTTCGCCACTCACATCTAATTTTAAATTAAGTAGCTGTTCTTGTAACTCTTTTTTTGACATTCCTACGACATTTGGTACTTTTATCATTGGTGTGTCCAGCCACGTTAACTCTTTTTCAATTTGTCCTTTACGCGGTTTAACGTCCATCACACGCAGGCTGTCTTCAATCATTTTACCTACAATCGGAGCTGCTACAACTCCACCAAACTGAATGGTGCCTTTTGGGTTATCAACCGCAACATACACGACAATTTCAGGGTTATCTGCTGGTGCAACACCGATAAAAGAAACGATGTGATTATTTTTTAAATACTTTCCATTTTGAGCTTTCTGCGCCGTACCCGTCTTTCCTCCAACGCGGTACCCTTCCACAAAAGCTCCTTTTCCGCTTCCTTGTGCTACTACACTTTCAAGAGCAAAACGCACTTGCTTAGACGTTTCCTCGGAAATAACTTTTCGCTTAGCAACCGGCTTATGACTGCTTACAACTTTTCCGGTAGCTGGATCCACCCACTCTTTTGCAATATAAGGTTCATAAAGCGTTCCACCGTTTACGGCTGCGGAAACAGCAGCTACTTGTTGAATAGGCGTAACAGCAACCCCTTGCCCAAAAGCTGTTGTAGCTTGTTCAACCGGCCCTACGCGCTCAAGCGGGAACAAAATTCCTTTTGCTTCCCCTTGTAAATCAATACCTGTTTTTTGACCAAAGCCAAATTCTTTAATGTATTTGAACAATTTTTCTTTTCCTAAACGTTCCCCAAGCTCCACAAAACCAGGGTTACATGAGTTTTGTACAACTTCTAAAAAAGACTGCTGTCCATGTCCGCCTTTTTTCCAGCAGCGAAGTCTCGCTCCGCCAACTTCCGCAGCACCATCATCGTAAAATTGATCTTTTAGTAAATCCACTTTCTTTTCTTCAAGAGCAGCTGCCAGTGTAATAATCTTAAACGTCGATCCGGGCTCATATACGCTCCAGATTGGAAGATTTCGATTATACACCTCAGGCTTCACATTTTTAAAATCCGTAGGATCAAAGCCCGGACGACTAGACATACCTAAAATTTCACCGTTTTTAGGATTCATGGCAATGGCAATCATACCATCTGGATTATAAGCTGTCTGAGCATTATCCAACTCACGCTCCATGATCGTTTGCACACGTGAATCGATGGTCAATCTCAAATCCAGCCCGTCCACAGGTGCTGTGTAGTCATCGGCTATATTGGGCATCTTTTTACCTTTAGCATCCGAATACAATTTAACTGAACCTTTTTGTCCTTTTAGCTCTTTATCATAATATAATTCAAGGCCTGTTAACCCTTGATTATCTACTCCCGCAAAGCCTAATACATGCGACAAATAACTTCCAAACGGATAGTACCGCTTCGAATCCTCAGCTATATATACGCCTTTTAAATTTAAATTTCGCACTTCATTTGCTTTCGCATGTGAAATTTTTCTTCCTTCAGGACGCAAATACACGCTAGAAGAAGCTTTTGTTATTTGCTCATATACTTTCTCTTTTGATGCTCCCAGCACTTTTGCTAACTTTTCAGCCGTAACAGCTGGATTTTCAACTTGTCTTGGCATAACTAAAACGGTCGGTGCACTTTTATTTGTAGCAAGTGCCACATCATTGCGATCTAGYATCTTTCCTCTTT
>NZ_JBFULJ010000058.1:0-14812 GCF_056400385.1 Priestia sp. P5_B4 | reverse complement strand
GTTTAAAAGACAAACCGTTCTTTAAAGAATCTGTTCCAATGCTGCAGTCTTTACCGCAGCCGTTCTATGCGCATTTAATTACGTTAACAAATCATTTTCCATTTTTACTTGGAAACAATGAGGCAAGCATACAGCCGGCTAACACGGGCGATGCAACAGTTGACCGTTATTTCCAAACGGCTCGTTATTTAGACGAATCATTGCAATCTTTCTTCCAAGAACTGAAAGCTTCTGGGCTTTATGATAATTCTGTGATTATGATTTATGGAGATCACTACGGTATTTCTGAAAATCATAATGCGGCAATGGAAAAAGTAATGGGAAAAGAAATTACGCCTTATGAAAATGCTCAGCTGCAGCGTGTACCTCTATTCATTCACGTTCCTGGAGTGAAAGGCGGAGTTAATCATACGTACGGTGGAGAAATTGACGTTGTGCCAACTCTTCTTCATTTAGTAGGGATTGACAGCAAAGAGTTTATCCAATTTGGCACAGATTTATTTTCTAAGGATCATGATGATGTAGTGGCATTCCGCAATGGCAACTACGTATCTCCTAAATATACATTAGTGGATGGAACGTATTATGATTCTAAGACGGGCCAAGCCCTTAAAGAAAATAATCAAATGAAAGCTTATAAACAGAAGGTAGCAAAAGAACTGGAGTTATCTGATCAAGTGCTTTATGGAGACTTGCTTCGTTTCCACAAGCTGAAGGATTTTCAAACAGTCGACCCTTCGAAATATATGTACGGGAAAGAAGAAACAGAAACATCAGCTAAATAAAGCTAAAATCAAAAGAACATGATGACTTCTGCAAAGCAGAATGAACATCATGTTCTTTTTTACTGTAAACTATTCATCAATAAATTTCTTTAATTCCCGATAAGCGAATAGAGAAAGTATTTTGCTGTTCATCTTTTAATGAAAGCGTTTGGTCCGTTAAATCTAGGCGCTGTACTTTTCCTTTAAACGTTTGAAGCAAACCGTTTTTATAATAGTTAATTGTAACGGCCCCGTTTTTTCTTAATGCTTTTAAAATCATCTTCAAAACTCCTTCCATATTTAAAATGTTTATGATTAACGAGCTGTAACATTCATTTTCATTTGCATATTTTTATTATACACAAAAATAGAAAGCGTTTTCACTTAAAGTTTGAACACTTTGTGAAAACTTTAACAGAGAATGTGACAAATACATACAGAAACTAATTTATTTGTCGTATTCATCATAAAACACATTTATGAAAGGAGTGTTAAGAACGTGTTAAAACTTTATGGATGGAAGAATATTATAAAATATCGTTTGAAATGTCGTAGTGAATCCATTCATCGTTTGTTACATTTCCGCCCATTTTTCTGTAAAGCATTTGGGCTCTTGTGTTATCATAAGCCGTTTCCCAAGACATAKTTKCATACTGATGTTTTTTTGTATACTGGTGACTAGTCGAAAATAACTTTTCTCCGATTTTTTGTCCTCTTGCTTTTTCAGTAACGTACAAGTCATTTAAAATCGCTACAGGCTTTACACGCGTGGTGCTAAATGTAAAATAAAGCGTCGAAAAACCTACTGCTTCGTCATTTTGAGTCGCGATAAACTGAACGCCAGCATCCGGATGCTGAAATAAGTGATTAATTAAATTTCTCAGCTGCTTTTTGGTAGGCTGAGGGCGCTTGTAAAAATCAACAATGTATTCGTTCATTAATGAAATAAGTGCTTCCATGTCAGCGGCATTAGCTTGACGAATTGTAATAGTAGTCATTAAATCTTCTCCTTTTTAATCAGATGATCTACACTTATAGTAAAAGAAATGTATCCCCTCTAAAAGAGCCAGATTTGAAAAATAAAATAGGGACAGATGAAAGGAGCTAGCGTGAAGTTCACACCTTTATTAAACCGCAAAGATGATATGCCTTTGTATCACCAGCTATATGAATATATAAAAAAAGAAATTGTATCCAGCAGGGTAGAAGTGAATGACAAACTGCCTTCTATCCGGTCTTTTGCTGATTACTTAAACGTAAGTCGAAATACTGTAGATATGGCCTATCAGCAGCTTTTAGCTGAAGGGTATGTAGAAAGCAGGCCCAAAAGTGGACTGTACGTAACGAATACACAGTTTGATTTACTGCAAACAGATAGAAAGCCGACTGTATTTTTACATCCTCACTCAGAAACAAAGTCGTGTACCTATGATTTTCCGTATGGAAAAGTTGATAACCGTTTGTTTCCCTTGGATGAGTGGAAAAAACGATACAATGAAAGTCTTCAAACTTATAGAGAATCTCTGTTTACTTACCAAGAAAGTCAAGGAGAAGAATCACTGCGAGAAGAAATTGCGACGTACCTTTATCAATCAAGAGGAGTGGTTTGTTCAAAACATCAAATTATTATTGGAGCAGGTACGCAGCAATCACTCAGTTTACTAGCGCAGATGCTAAAACCAAGCATCTGGGACATTGCCTTTGAAAACCCTTGTTATGACGGGGCTAGCTTTGTATTTAAGCAGCATGGATTTTCCTTAAAACCCGTGTCGCTTAATAACAAAGGGATAAACATCCAAGAGCTTTATGATAGCCTAGCACGAGCTGTTTATGTCACGCCATCTCATCAGTTTCCATACGGAATGATCATGCCTGTTTCAAGAAGAATAGAGCTTCTTAAATGGGCGAATGACCGCAACGGATTTATTATTGAAGATGATTATGACGGAGAATTTCGTTATAAAGGCTCTCCCATCCCTTCATTGCAAAGCTTAGACACTGAGGGGCGCGTCATTTATACAGGTACATTTTCAAAATCTTTTATGCCTTCTTTAAGAATCAGCTACCTTGTATTACCTGAAGTTCTTCTAAAGGAATATCATGAACGCTTCTCTTTATACGAGCAAGCTGTTCCAACTCTCCATCAGCGGACGCTCGGGCTGATGATGAAAAATGGAGAGTGGAGTAAGCATTTAAGAAGAGTAAGAACTGCTTATCAACTGAAACACAGTACTCTTTTAGCAGCTTTACAGAAGGAGTTTAACAAAAACATCACGTTGTCAGGAGAATCTGCAGGTTTGCATATACTTATACGCGTGCACAACGATATGAACGAACAGCAATTAATTAACGCAGCTCGAAAGCAAGATGTCTCTGTCTACGGTACCTCTCGTTATTGGCTTACGGAAGTACCTAAACAAAAGCCTCATGTTTTGTTAGGCTTCGGAAGTTTGGGGAGAGAAGAAATAGAAGAAGGAATAAAACGATTAAAAAAAGCTTGGTTATAAATCCATGCTCGTTTTTTCGGTTTCTTGACAAAAGTTGCCTAGTCCTTTAGACTTTTTTGCATATATTTTAAATTATCTGAAAGGAGGATAGGGTAATCGAAGCTAACTGCTAGTGGACAACCCTAGATTAAACAATGAATCCTATCCAACAAATTTTACATACATTTCCTGTGATTGTACTAGATGGTGCAATGGCAACTGAACTGGAGAGATATGGCTGTGATCTAAACGACAGCTTATGGTCTGCTAAAGTGCTGATGGAGCAGCCAGAATTGATTAAGAGAGTGCATCAAGATTACTTTTCAGCAGGAGCTGACTGTGCGATTACAGCAAGTTATCAAAGCACATTTGAAGGTTTTTCTAAACGTGGTTTGAGTGAAGCAGAGGCTCGCGAGTTAATTCAAGCATCTGTAAAAATTGCGGCTGAAGCAAGAGATGAATTTTGGCAGCAAGAAGAGAATCGTCTTAATCGCCCAAAACCAATTGTCGCCGCTTCGGTAGGGCCTTACGGAGCATTTTTAGCAAACGGATCGGAATATACTGGACAGTATGACGTAACAGAAGAAGAGTTAATGGAATTTCATCGTCCTCGTATGAAAGCATTAATTGAAGCAGGAGCAGACGTATTAGCTTGTGAAACTATTCCTAATGTAATGGAAGCAAGAGCCATTGCGAGGCTGCTAGAAGAGTTTGAAGGAGCGTACGCATGGATTACGTTCAGCGCAAAAGATGACCTGCACATTAGCAGCGGAATATTAATCTCGGAGTGTGCACGCTATCTGGATTCCTATGAGCAAGTAGCGGCTCTTGGAGTTAACTGTACGCCGCCTCAATATATTTCTTCACTTATTAAAGAAATTAAATCTCAAACGGATAAGCCAGTCATTGTGTATCCAAATTCAGGGGAGCATTATGATGCTGAATCTAAAACATGGAACGGGATATCTGCAGGCGAAACGTATGGCTGCAGCGCTCACAGCTGGTATGAAGCAGGTGCTCAGTTAATCGGAGGGTGCTGTCGTACAACTCCAGATGATATCAAAGGCATTACAAAATGGGCTAGAAAATAACGGATTAAAAGAAAGAGAATGTGAGAAAAGTTGTTTCGCTAACGTTAAACACGAACGATCTATCAAAAATAGATCGTTCGTGTTTTTTATGGTCATGGTGAACGTAGGTTTCGTGTGGGCAGGTCCTTCTAGCTGTTACACGGAAATCAACAAAGGTGTCATAAGCAGTTCAGCTCATTTATCCCCATTTTCTGTCTTTAGATTAGATTCATTTTATTATGTCCCAATCTTTTTTTCTTGTAAAATAAAAGAATACAAGTTGAAAAATCTTTATTTGAACGAAAGAAGGGATGATGAAAGTGAAAGATATTAAAAATATTTATTGTGTAGGGCGGAACTACGCACTGCATGCAAAAGAATTACATAATGATATTCCAACATCACCTTTTTTATTTTCCAAACCTACTCACGCTCTCGTTGAAGCAGCTGGACAATCAATCACTCTTCCTAGCGACCAAGGAGAGGTGCACTTTGAAACTGAACTGATTCTTCATATTGGACAATCTTACAAAGAGGGCATAACAGTAGATGAACTTGTTGACGAGATGACGATTGGATTAGACTTGACCCTTCGAGACGTGCAGAGCGAATTAAAACAAAAAAAGCACCCTTGGCTGCTTGCAAAAGGGTTCAAACGTTCAGCGGTCGTGGGAAACTTTATTCCATTTGAAGGAGTAGAAGCATCTAAGAAGAAAGACTTTTCGTTAGTGAAAAACAATGAACGCGTGCAGCTGGGGAATATTAAAGATTTGATTTTTGACTTACAAACGATTATTGATTTTACAGGAAAACATTTTGGTCTTGATAAAGGAGATCTTATTTTTACAGGGACACCTGAGGGAGTAGGTCCGCTTACTCATCATGATGAGCTTTCACTTAAATGGGGACAGCAAGAGCTTGGTTCTTGCATCATTTCCTTTCGTTAACAAAAAGAAGCTGAAACAAAAGTAGTTTAGTTGAAGGAAGATCCGAACGATGAATTGAGATTCTTGATAGAGAATCCAACTCGTTCGGATCTTTTATTGTGATGGTGAACGTAGATTGTATATATTTGCTTCTAGCTGTTGATTAGAGGGTAAGGCGAAGACTCCGGGAGGAAAGTGGAGTGGCTGAGACCCCGCAGAAGGGTAAGTGAAGTTTTGCACGAAAATCAACAGCGGTGTACCACGCAGTCCAAATCATTTATCCTATTTGTTCGTATTTAGTTTGGCTTGCTTTCGTTATGCCTCAATCTCTTTTTCTGCGAAGTCTTAGTTTTTTAGCCTTCAGAATGAATTTAATATCCAATGGGAAAGCTGTTTCTATCTCCTATAGAAAACGAGGTCCTCAGCATGGTGCTCTTAATCCTTACAACGGTGATTTCTATTTTGAGTGTACTAGTTATGCCAAAACGTATCAGCTGGATAGAAATGTACATAACTTCTTTGTTTGTTATGTTTTTAGGATCGGTAGCAGATATATATCTTGATGTTAAATATGATCTTTATGGATTCTTCACAAAAGGAGTAGATTTTGAATATCTTTTAATTTTTATTTTTGTTTATCCTGCAACGAATAGTGTGTTTTTAAATTTTTATCCACAGAGCAAGAGTTTGGCTAAAAAAGCTTTATATATTACAGTGTGGGTAATTCTTACAACCCTGTTTGAATACATTTCTGCCCAAACAGAAGTGTTTTATTATAACGAATGGAAGACGCTATACTCGTTTTTTTGCTATCCTTTTCTTTATATAGCAATGGTTTTAAATTTAAAAATGATACGGAGGCTTCAGATTATCGATAAACAAAAATAGAAATAAAAAAAAGTAATGATAAATCATAAAAAAATGATATTTTATTAATGGCTATATATGTAATATAGTAAAAATAGAAAATAAACGAAGCAGCATATAAGCAGGGTTAAAAAACATCAAAACGGGAATCTTGACATTAACTTCATGTTTTTAACCATGTATTGTGAATGAATATACTTATTGCTAAATAATATGTTGTAGAAGGAATTTAGCAAAGGAGGCAAGAAGATGTTTAAGCGTAGTGAAAAAATCCAAATTCATGGCGTAACGTTTCATGGAGTCATGAGTGCGAAGCAAAAAGCCGCCCTGCAGGAAATTGCTAATGTAACAGACGAAAAAGACTGGGATGGGCTAAAAGGTGTGTATTGCTTAGGCAGTGTAAAAGTGCAAGGGAAAGATGTGCTAGGCGTGTACTATGGCCAATTTAATGATAACCTTCCAAAAGATAAGCGCAAACTTCAGTTTGAAATTGACTATATTAAATATACAGTAACGGAATGTCCTATTGTCTTTATCGATACAACAAAAAATAAAAAGCCTCATCAATTTGCTTTTATCATTCTGCATGAATTAGGCCATCATGTAGATCGTATGACAAATGGAACGCTTTTAAAAGAAGGAAATAGAACGCAAGAAATGTTTGCTAATACGTATGCTTTAGAGAAATATTCAAAAATAGAAAAGTTCCAAACAAAGAAGTTGAAAAACATTCCATTTTTAGAGGAGTCTCTTACTCAATGGAATAAAACTCCTCATTCTGGAGCTTATTCTCTTAGAGTTCAAATTGAATAATTCACGAGAATAGTTCCTCTCTCTCCGTTTTTTATTTTCCTATCTTTTTTCCTCTTCCTTTCTTTTATTCTTCCAATGAACAAAAAGGATTTAATTACCCATAAAGTTTTAAAAGTTTTTATAGTACGAATTATTTACACTATACCCTTCTGTAAATTATGATTATTTTAAGAAAAAACAGAAAATTTTAAAGTTTTAAGGTACAACTTAATAGTGAACAAGCGATGTTGTAATCGTATAGACGAACTGGCATACATATGCGAGTCATACATACAAACGAATCGCTTCCACTGTTAYGAAAGCGGATTCAAAAATAGGAGGGGTAATAATGTTAGCTATTCTTGGGTTTTTGATGGTTTGTACATTTATGTTTCTAATTATGACAAAACGATTAACGCCGCTTATTGCTTTAATGGTTATTCCAGTATTGTTTGCAATCATAGGGGGATTCACAAGTGATATTGGAGAAATGGCTTTAAATGGTGTAAAAGAATTAGCACCTACAGGCGTTATGTTAATGTTTGCTATTTTATATTTTGGGATTATGATTGATGCTGGTTTGTTTGATCCAGTTGTAGGAAGAATTTTGAAAATCGTAAAAGGTGATCCACTAAAAATCACAATTGGTACAGCTATTTTAGTTCTTATTATCTCATTAGACGGAGACGGAACAACAACATATATGATTACGCTCTCAGCGATGCTTCCGCTTTATAAAAAGCTAAACATGAAGCCTATGATTTTAGCCTGTATCGCTATTATGGGTAGTGGAGTTATGAACTTAACGCCTTGGGGCGGACCTACTGCTCGTGTGATGAGCGCATTGAAGTTAGATGCTTCACAGGTGTTCACACCACTGATTCCAGCCATGATTGGTGGAGCTGTTTGGTTATTATTTACGGCTTACTATTTCGGGAAAAAAGAGCGCCAGCGCTTAGGTGTTATTGATATTCAAGACGTTACAAATGCTCAAGTAGCTTTTGCAGAAGCAGCCGCCGCTGAAGGAATCGAGTACAAGCGTCCGAAGCTTTTATGGGTAAACTTTGCTTTAACAGCTTTCTTATTAGTAGGACTTATCACAGCAGTTATGCCGCTTCAAATTCTGTTTATGATTGGATTTGCAATCGCTATCATGATTAACTATCCAAATTTAGAAGTTCAAAAAGAGCGTATCACAGCACATGCCGGTAATGTACTTGCTGTTGTATCTCTTGTATTCGCAGCAGGCGTATTCACAGGCATTTTATCAGGTACAAAAATGGTAGATGCAATGGGTAATAGTTTAGTAGGATTAATTCCAGATGCGTTAGGGCCTTACATGTCTGTGATTACAGCCATCACAAGTATGCCATTTACGTTCTTTATGTCAAATGATGCTTACTACTATGGAATTTTACCAATTATTGCTCAAGCAGCTTCAGCATACGGTATTGATGCTGCAGAAATTGGCCGTGCTTCATTGATTGGTCAACCTGTTCACTTACTAAGTCCTTTAGTTGCTTCTACGTATCTATTGGTCGGTATGGCAAAAGTCGAGCTTGGTGAATTCCAGCGCTTTACTTTAAAGTGGACGATTGGAACAGCGATGGTGATGCTTTTAGTAGCTATTATTACAGGAGTTATTACGCTGTAAAGATCATGAACCTAAAAACTTATCAATTCCGCTTTTGGGATTGATAAGTTTTTTTGTCTAAAAAGCTTTTGGAATAAGGAGCGGATATACAAAAAATTTTGATAAAATAAAAGAGGAATAGAACTATAAGGTAAAGGCTAAAGGTGCGATGAAATGAAAAAATGGTTTCAAGTATCGCTGCAAACAAAAATCGTAGGTTTATCCGCAGCATTAATCATAACTGTTATTGTTCTTTTAGCGAGTATTTTCTCTTACATGCAGTTTGTAGAATCTAAAAGGCAAGCCGAGCAGCTGGCTCTTCAAGCAGCCAAATCAATATCATTTATGCCCGAAGTCAAAGCTGCTTTTCAAAAAAAACAGCCGAGTCGCTATATTCAGCCGCTTGCCGAGCAAGTGAGGGAACAAATCGGAGCAGCAAGTATTGTGGTTCAAAACCGTGAGCAAATCATCTATTCTCATTCTAATCAAAAATGGATAGGAAAGAAAAACAAAGAGGCGGTTAACGATAGAGCACTATTATTCGGCGGATATTATACGCTTGACGGAGAGGGAACCACAGGTCCTGCTATTATGGGGAAAGCGCCTATTGTCATCAGTCACGGAAAGTATACGGAGGTCGTAGGAGTAGTGACGGTTGAGTTTTTAAAGTCTCATGTTCATGCTCAGCTTATTACGCGTATTCAGCAAATTATCTTATTTTCACTAGCTGTTTTATTACTTGGTATGATCGGAGGTATTTTTTTAGCTAAAAGTATTAAAAAAGATACTCTCGGTCTTGAGCCCCATGAAATCGCTTCTTTATACCGTGAACGAAATGCGATTTTACTTTCGATAAAAGAAGGAATTATTGCTATTGATCATCAAGGCTTTATTACGATGATGAATACATCAGCTAAAAATATGCTAGGGCTACAGGCGGAATATTTACATCATCATATCATTGAAGTATTTCCTTATACGAATATGATTGAAGTGCTAGATACAGGAATAGCCCGAAGCGACCAAGAGATTTTTCTAAATGAAAAAACGTTTATCTTAAACTTAACACCTATTATTGAACATCAACGAATTGTAGGAGTGGTCGCTAGTTTTCGTGATAAGACAGAATTAAAAAGCTTAATCAATACGATTTCAGAAGTACGAAGGTATTCAGAGGATTTACGAGCTCAAACGCATGAGTTTACGAATAAGCTGTATGTTTTGTCGGGTTTGCTGCAGTTAGGGCAGTACAAAGATGCATTTGAGTTTATTCAAAAAGAATCAGCCGTACACCAAACACAAAATCGTATTCTATTTGATCAGATATTAGATTCTAAAGTCCAAGCAATATTGCTTGGGAAGATTGGAAAAGCATCTGAAAAGAAAATTCACTTTTCGGTTGATTCGGAGAGTACACTCGATACGCTCCCAGAACATATTGAAATTTCTCATCTCATTATCATTATTGGGAACTTAATTGATAATGCATTTGAAGCGGTGAGTCAGCAGTTTAAAAAAGAAGTGTCGTTTTTTATTACCGATATTGGTCATGATTTAATTATTGAAGTGATGGATAACGGACCAGGTATATCAGAAGAAGTACTAAATCAAATTTTCACAAAAGGTTTTTCAACCAAAGGTACAGATAGAGGATACGGACTGGCAAATATAAAGAAAATGGTAGATGAACTTGGAGGATCTATTGAAGTGTATAATCAGCCAGAAGGAGGAGCCATTTTTTCAGTTTACCTTCCAAAAAACTGAACCATGAGAAGTAAGGGGAGAGTCGAAATGTTACGAGTCGCAATTGCAGAAGACGATTTTCGAATTGCTCAAGTTCAAGAGCGATTTTTATTAGAAGTAGATGGTGTAGAAGTTGTAGGTAAAGCGTTGAATGCAAAAGAGACGCTTGAAATGCTAAAGGAGAAGAAAGTTGATTTACTTCTTTTAGACATCTATATGCCAGATGAAATGGGAACGGATTTACTGCCAAAAATTAGAGCGCAGTTTCCACAAGTTGACGTTATCGTGGTAACGGCTGCAACAGAAAAAAACATTGTAGAAATCTGTTTGAGAAACGGCGTCGTTAATTATTTGATTAAGCCCGTTATGATGGAAACCTTCATTAATGCTATTAAACAGTATCAAGAGAAAAAGGAACTGTTTAGTACGCATAAAGAAGTTGATCAATCATTTATTGATGCGTACTTTGGACATGTCAGAACAAAGCCAAAAGCGGATAAATCTCTTCCTTCAGGTATTGATGGTATCACATTACAAAAGTCAAAAGACATTTTAAAAAGCATCAAAGGAATTACAATCGAAGAGATGGGGCAACAAATGGGAGTATCTAGAACGACAGCTAGACGATATTTAGAGTATCTAGTATCAACTGGTGAATGTCACGTTGAATATGATTATGGGATTATTGGACGGCCGGAGCGCAAGTACTATTTAGCGTAGCATTAGCCTTGAAGGATGGGATATATGATCAAAAAGCTCATGATAGTGTTTATAAGTGTATTGCTTGTTAGCTGTTCTTCTCCCACTAAAAAAGAACGTATTGATATGAAAAAAATTGAAATTGTGGCAGCCGGTGCAAAAGGCGGAGGAGCAGATGCAACAGTAAGAGCCATTCAACAAGTGCTAACGGAAAAGAAGATTGTGAAGGTACCCGTTTCTGTTAGTAATAAAATAGGTGGGCAAGGTGAAGAAGGATRGAAATATATTAAACAGAGAAAAGAAGGGAATATTGTTTCCGGAAATTCCAGTTTGCTGATTACAAATAATTTGCTAGGGCAAAGTCAATTAACCTATAAAGACTTTACTCCGCTCGCTATTTTAACATCTGAATGGGAGGTCATCGTGGTCCCTGCTAACTCTCCTATATATAATTTAAAACAGCTCATACGCACGTTAAATCAAAGTGAATCCAGTATGAAAGTGGGAATATCACCTCGCTTAGGAAACGACGATCATTTATCGTTCATGCAGCTAAATAAAAAAGCAGGCGTAGACTCTTCCAAGCTTGAGTTCTTCGTTTACAACAGCAGTCATAAAGTGATCGATGCGCTCGTTCATCATCAGCTAGATGTAGCACCTATGTCATTATCAGAAGTAAAAAAGCAGTACGAACAAGGGCAGGTAAGAATACTCGCCGTTTCTTCTCCCAGCAGGCTAGAAGAGCTAAAAGAGATCCCCACGTGGAAAGAAGCGGGAATTGACGTAACATTTAGCCATTGGAGAGGTCTAATGGGACCGCCTAATATGACCAAAGAGCAGGTAGCATATTGGAATAAGACAGTGTATGAAATGGTTCATACAAAAGAATGGGAACAACTGCTTAAAGATAACGATTTAACCTCTTTTTATAAAAATAGCAGCGGTGCTAAAGTCTTTCTTGAGCAGCAAAGCAAGCTGTATTCTGACTTAATGGGTGGAACAAACGATGAATAAATACAATAGAAAGACGTTGGGACAAAAGAATTTTAGACGAAGTGAAAAACGAACCATTGATCAAGATGTTTGATTCGTGGTTCGTTTTTTTGTTGTGGTAAGCATAGTTTCATCTGTTTCGTTCCTTCTAGCAGTTGATTGGAGGGCAAGRCGAAGACTCCTGCGGGAAMAGCGGAACAGRTGAGACMCCRCAGGAGCGKAAGCGACGAGGAGGCTCAYCGGCCGCCCGCGGAAAGCGAAGTCTTGCACGGAAATCAACTGCGGTGTCAAAAGCAGTTCAGCTCATATATCCCATTTGTTCGTCTTTAGATTGAATTCATTTCGGTATGTCTCAACCTCTTTCTATCAGTGTACATCCTTTAAATCCAAGTTTTGAATGAACTCAATAAAAGCTTTTACGATGTTAATTTTTAATGAATCCTCATGATAAAACATCCATGTACTGCGTGTTAAAGGCTGCTGGTCTTTTGTTTTTAACGTGTATCTGTAAATCTCTGCTGCGTCATCAAGCAGCATACTCGGCAAAATCGCATAACCGAGTCCGTTTACAACCATCTTTTTGCATGTTTCTGCTTTATCCACTTCAATACTGACAAGGGGAGGCTGAGAGTAATTTTCAGCCCACCAGTTATCAACAGATGTTTTTAAAAAACGATCTTGGTGATAGTCAATTCGAGGTATATTGGGAAGGTTGTTTATGTCAACAGGCTGTGCAGACGCAATGCAAATCGTTTCTTTAAAAAGCAACTCTTTCTGATCCTGCCAGTTATAATCACCTTTTACAAACGCAATATGAACATCGTGCTTATAAAGTAAGTGGGCCATGTCACTGCTCCATCCGGTCGTGACTTTGAATTCAACGTCAGGAAATCGCTCTTTAAATAACCGTAATAGTCCAGGGAGCTTGTAGTCAGTGAAAAAGTTAGACACTCCTAGACGTAAAGTACCGGTTAATTGATCATCCATGTTTAACACATTTTCTTTTATTTTTTGAAGCGTGAGCAGCATTTCTTCTGCGCACTTCACTAAATATTCTCCCTGCGGTGTAAACTGAACTCCGCGGCGTCCTCTGTTCACAATCTGAACATGAAATTCCTTCTCCATCTGCTGCAGTCTATGCGTAAGCGCAGGCTGAGAGATAAACAGCTCCTTGGCTGCTTTTGTAATGTTTTTTTCTCGATACAACACTTGTAGAATAAGCCAATCTCGATCGTCCATACTACCCCTCCAGGAATAAAAAAAATGAATGGTTTATAATAAAATTTCGATATTTTAATTATCTCTAAAATTATACTATAGTTAAGAAGAGGAATGTTCGGTGTAAGAAAGAAAAGCCTTGTAGAAGGAAGGAAGTAGATATGAACGCAAGAATTATTTTTTTACAATCTATATTTTTTATTTTATTAACAAGCGTGGGAGGATTTCTTTTATCGTTAACAGGCTTATCCATTGGCTGGATGCTTGGGACCCTCATTTTAGCTGCTATTCTAGCTTTCCGAAAGCCGGGTTTTTTATCTCAAACAAGCAAAAAAGGTATTCCAAAATATTGGCTGTACGCAGGACAGTGTATTTTAGGAATTGAATTAGGTCAAAAGATTAACTTGTCTGTATTAACTACGTTTCAATCTCACTGGTCCACCATTACGATCATGCTTTTGCTGTCCGTTGTTTTTTCTCTTTTATCCGGTTATTTGCTATGGAAGTTCAGTTCCACAGACTTATTAACAAGCTTTTTCGGCACGACTCCTGGAGGAATGAGCGCAATGCCAGGCATGGCTGAAGAGGTAGGGGCCAATACGGCAGTTGTAAGCATCATTCAAACGATGCGCGTGTTTTTAGTTGTGCTTGCTGTTCCTTTATTTGTGGTCTATTGGGGAAGTAATACAGGTCGGCATGCAGTGTCAGCTACTCCAAGTATTTTTGGGTGGGAATCACTGCTATGGACAGGCGTTTTAATCGTTACAGCAGTAGTAGGCTATTATATAGGAAAAAAACTAAAATTTCCTGCTCCTTGGTTAGTAGGGGGAATGCTTACTGTTGCGATTGTTCAAACAGCTGCTTCATCGTACGCGGGCTATAATCTTCAAGCATACTGGCCTCATTCTGTGATGATTTTATCGCAAATTTTTATCGCGTCAAGCATTGGTTCTCGCTTCCATAAAGAAATGTTTATTGGCGTAAAAAAAATTATAGTTGTTGCGCTTATTAATACAATCGGCTTAATTGCTGCTATGTTTGTTTGTGCACTATTCGTCTCCAAAATAACTGGAATTGAGCTTATTACGTCTATTTTAGCTTTTGCTCCTGGAGGCATTGCAGAAATGGCGACTACATCCATTGTATTGCAAGCCGATTCGACGTTGGTAGTAGCGGTCCAAGTGCTTCGAATTTTAACCATTTGGCTGCTTCTTCCTCCGCTGTTTCGCATGTTTCATCAATGGGGAGAAAGAAAAAGAATACATTCACACGTTTCATAATAAATATGTGAATGCACTAGGCAAAGTAAGAGAGAGTTTTAAAGAGGGAAATGGGGGGAGAATAGATGAGTAATAAAGAAATGGTGGTCAGTCAGTTCGGGGGGAATGCTGGAAAGTACGTCAAAAGTAAAGGTCATGCGAAAGGCAAAGATTTAGCTGTTTTAGCGGAAATTGCTGAAGAAAATAGAGGAGGAAAGCTGCTTGATGTAGCAACAGGAGGAGGACACGTGGCAAATAAGCTAGCACCTGTCTTTCAAGAAGTAACGGCTTTTGACTTAACTCCTCAAATGTTGCAAAGTGCTGAAGGCTTCATTACAGGAAATGGTCATGAAAACGTATCT
>NZ_JBFULJ010000057.1:0-14897 GCF_056400385.1 Priestia sp. P5_B4 | reverse complement strand
GTCGTAGCATTCTGCAAAGCGCGCGACTTCGATCATATGATGGAAATTGCTAATAATACAGACTACGGTTTAACAGGTGCCCTTCTTTCAAATACGCCTGAGCACATCGAACGTGCAAAAGAAGAGTTCCACGTCGGAAACCTTTACTTCAACCGCGGTTGTACAGGTGCCATCGTTGGGTACCAGCCGTTTGGCGGATTTAATATGTCAGGAACAGATTCAAAAGCTGGCGGTCCTGATTACTTGATTCTGCACCTGCAAGCAAAAACAACAAGCACGACGCTTTAATACTCAGTAGAGCAGCCTTAGGCTGCTCTATCTTAAAACAACAAGGGATTTTTTTCTATAGGGGGAGATATTTATGTTAGCAGAGGTATCTAAAAATGTGTTTCTTCACGCTTCCCAAAATAAAGCGCTAAACAAAGCAGCGAAAAAATGGGGTCTTCGCTTTGGTGCAGCTCAAGTGGTAGCTGGCGACACGATTGAACATGCGATCAAAAAAGTACGGGAACTGAATGAAAAAGGACTTGTTTGTACGCTTGATCATTTAGGGGAATTTGTTTCAAGCAGAGAAGAAGCTATCGAAGCGACTCAATATAATGTCAGAACGCTGGAAGCTATGGGGCAAGCCGGTGTAGCGTGCAACTTATCTGTCAAAATGACGCAGCTTGGTTTAGATATTGACCGCAGTTTTTGCGTTGAGAACATGCGCCGCATTCTTGAAACGGCGAAAAAATACGACAACTTTGTCCGAATCGACATGGAAGACTACGCTCACTGCCAAATGACGCTAGATATTTTACGAGAGCTTCGCGAGACGTTTGATAATGTTGGAACGGTTATTCAAGCTTACCTGTTCCGCGCTGAACAAGACGTAAAAGAGCTAAAAGGCGTTCCTCTTCGATTGGTAAAAGGCGCGTATCAAGAATCACCAACCGTGGCGTTTCAAGACAAAGCCCAAATTGACGAGAACTATATGCGAATTATTGAAGAGCATTTGCTGAGCGGGACGTACACGGCTATTGCATCTCATGACCACAATATTATTGCAAAAGTAAAAGAGTTCGCTCACAAAAACAACATCCCGCGCACGCAGTTTGAATTTCAAATGCTGTACGGATTCCGCACAGACATGCAGCTTAGCCTTGCAAAAGAAGGCTATACAATGCGCGTATACGTGCCATTTGGCAACGACTGGTTTGGCTACTTTATGCGCCGCTTAGCGGAAAGACCGCAAAACGTCGCATTTGCTTTAAAAGGATTCTTTTCTAAATAAGCAGTCATTTAGTAAGTCCCTTAATGAAAACGCTATCATTTCTTTGTGCCCTTTGTAGATGCTTCTGCAAAGGGATTTTTTATACGATTTCTCTTCTCTTTCAGTATGTATTAAGGTAAAATATAAATACGAACAAATGTTCTTTTTATTCCAAACAAAAAGGAGAGTACATATGAATCCTCTATCAAAATTAGAACTGCCTCCTAAGCTAGAACCTTACCGAAAAGAAATCGAAAAAACATGTAAGCCTTACATCCACATCAATACGGTTATGAACAGTCCAAAATTATATGAAAGCAAGTTTGGCGGCAACCCTTACCTTCCTCTAGAAGCAAATCATCCTCTTGATTCTCAAGGTAAGCCGATGCTCTTGATGGCACAAATCAATTTTTCTGAAGTACCTTCCTATGAAAATATGCCCGTTCAAGGCATGCTTCAATTTTTCATTTGCGGAGCTAATAACGAAAGCACGGGCGATATGTACGGCCTTGATTTTGACCATCCTACGGCTCAAAAAGACTTTCGCGTCGTTTTTTATGAAGACGTAATCACAGATGAAAAAAAGCTAACAACCGATTTTACGTATCTTGAAGACATTGACCGGGATATGTTCCCTATTCCTCAAGAAGTAGGCTTACAGTTTGAAATAAAAATCGAACCCGTTTCCCCTACTGACTATCGATATAATGATATAGAATCAGATTTATTTGACGATGAAGAAACGGAAGAAATCTACTGGGATGAGCTTACGGGCGAGTATCATAAAATGGGCGGATACGCTTTTTTCACTCAAAGCGATCCTCGAGACTACGAGGAAGCGCTGCGAGCATACGATGTTCTGCTTCTTCAATTCGCCATGGACGACGAAGCGGATATTATGTTTGGTGATGCGGGTGTGGCGAATTTCTTTATTAAAGAAAAAGACCTTCGCAACCGTAACTTTAGAGATGTTTTGTACAACTGGGACTGCTGTTAAAAAAACGCCCTCTTAGAAAAGTATCTAGGAGGGCGTTTTTCCACATTATTATTATTTACTACTCAGCCTGTTTTTTCGTCTCTTGYAGCATTCAGCGTTTCTTTAAACTGCTGTAGCGCTTTTGCATCTGCAAAGGTGCTTGTAGGAATAACGTATCCGCTCATTGCGCTAACAAGAATAAAGATATGTTCATCGGTTTCTCTAATTTGAGTGATGCTTGACCAAGGAGTCTTCACTTCTCCTTTTGAGCTTTTCTCTACCAAGCCATCTTCCGTAACCATCATAGTATGCTTACCCGTCAGACTGCTGTTATCTCCTTCATTTATTACCTTTACAATGTTCTTTTTAATACTTCCGTAAAAGTACTTCGGATAAAATAAAAACCACAGCACCGCAAACAGTGCAAACGCTACGAACATGCCAAGTAAAAATTCTCCTTCAACCCACGAAACAAGCAAAGGAATAAGAAGAAAAATAAGCGACATCCATCGCTGAACTCTCAGCACTTTTTGTACTCTTTCCGAATGTTGAGCGTGATGCATGTTAAAAGCTACGTAATCATCTTTGGTTAACGTATAGTGATATTCCATATTAATCTCCAATTCTCCTAAATAACAACAAAATAAAATATACCTCATTTGGTGTTATATGTATATAAAATAATAAGTTTTTCTTATGAAAAGCATCATCTTTTTGTCATTTATTTACACGTATACATCACGTAAACTTAACTAGTACTCTACTATTTAAGGAGGAATGTTTATGACTTTTACACTGACGCATATTGATCATATTCAGCTAGCTGCACCCCCAAATTCAGAAAGCGAAGCACGACATTTTTTCGGAACCGTTCTTGGCTTAACAGAAATCGAAAAGCCGGAAAGTCTAAAAAAGCGCGGCGGCGTGTGGTTTGAATTTGGTTCTTATCAGCTGCATATTGGTGTTGAACCTGCCTTTTCACCCGMAAAAAAAGCGCATCCAGGCTTTCACGTTAAAAATCTCCCTGCGTTCAAAGATCATCTGACTAACTTCGGTATTTCTTTTATAGAAGACAAAAACATTCCCGATGTCGAAAGAATTTACGTGGATGATCCTTTTGGCAACCGAATGGAGTTCTTAGAGAAAGTGAATCTCCCTTTTTCTAACTGAATGTTCGACAAAACAAGAGCTCTTATTTAAGAGCTCTTGTTTTCTTTTGGTCCTTCTTTTTGCTTTTCTTTCCACAGCATGTATAGCAACACCCCCAGCACACAATATGCCACGCCAAACATTGTTAAAGGAAATAAAAATGTATTAATAAAATGATGATAAACCCATGAGTCGTTCATCTAACCAGCTCCAATACGCACCGTTTTTTACAGTATGCCTTAATATAAACTTTTTTATGTTGTGTGAAATATCATGGTTTCTATCATATTTCTATTTCTTTTTAATAGAGTAAATAGTAGATACATAACATTCTCCTCTTAGAGTTTTCATCCGCTGATTTCAAAATTTTATTAGAGGAGGTTTACTCTATGAAAAACAAGTTTACTGAAAAGCCTAAAAAGCTTTTTTGGATCCTTTCTTATAAATCATTAATTATCGCTATACTATTTGTTCTTTTAACATCAGCCGCTATTTTTACCGTCACGTATTCAACCCTTCAGCATACGCTGCGCTCAAACGTTGTCTATCAAGCACTATCAAATTATAAAGCCCAAAGCTTGTTCTACTTCATGCATACGGAAAACCATCATTTCTCTCATGCCTTTGAAGAAGACTTCTCCCCGCCTCCTCTCTCTTCTGTCGCCCTGCAGCTGGCGACGAATATTCGCGTGGCAGATACAAGAAGTCTATTTGGATCAGAACTGCCCGGCTTTTCTATTTTTGATTCTCATATTCTATTAGCCGGTGAAGGAACGGATTATACGACGATTCCCCATGAATCGGCTCCTCCTCTCGAAAGCATTTCAGGGGAGCGTGATTTGGATCCTGCTGAAAGCAAAACGTACGAAGAAAGCAAAAAACAGTCTCAAGCACAGGCCAAGCAAAGTACGGGAGACAGAAAAGTTGTGTACATCTACCACACCCACAGCTGGGAATCTTATTTCCCTTTACTTGGTATGCAAGGTGAAGCGAATGAAAATAAAGCCGTTGATAACAAAACCAACATCACGCTCGTTGGTCAAATGCTAGGAATGGAATTAAAAGCAGACGGAATCGGTTCGGAAGTAGATACAACTAATATGACGCAAAAGCTGAATGAAAAAGGCTGGGGTACGGGACGAGCCTATATGATGTCTCGCAACGTCGTGGAAACGGCTCTTCAGCAAAACAAAGACGTCGATTATTTAATTGATATTCATCGTGATTCACTGCGCCAAGAAAAAACAACGGCCGCTATCAACGGCAAATCGTACGCTAAAATGATGATTGTATTAGGTGAAGCGAACCCGAAATTTGATGAAAACGTGAAAATGGCCAAAGCGATCCATGAAAAACTAGAGGAAAAATATCCAGGCCTTAGCCGCGGAGTATTAAGCAAAAAGAAAACAAGCGGCAATAACGGGCTATATAATCAAGACTTATCCGACCGCTCCATTTTAATTGAAGTAGGGGGCGTCGATAACAATATGGAAGAACTCACAAATACCGTCAAAGCTTTTTCTGATGTGTTCAGCGAGTATTACTGGCAAGCTGAAAAAGTGAATGCGCAGTAAACAAAAACTAGCTACCCCAGGTAGCTAGTTTTTGTTTTTATGAGAGTTACGCTTCTCCTCTTTTTCACACGCAAAGCACACCAGCTTCCCTTCAACAACCACACCGTTTAAAAATCCCTCTAAACAGTACACGTTCTTTTGACATACTGTGCAGATTCCAACATACTCTTTCACAAATTCCTCACTCCTTACATACGATTAAAAACCATAAAAAAAGCTCTATTAAAGAGCTTCTTTCCGTACATAGGATTTTCCTTCATTTCAACAAACGGCTCATTTCCTCGGGAGAAAGCGGCTTATCGAATAGATAGCCTTGACCGATATGACAGCCTTGCTCCGTCACAAACTGCAGCTGTTCTTCGTTTTCGATTCCTTCTGCAGTTAGATCAAAGTTAAGTTTCTTTCCCATTTGAATAATCGTTTCCACCAGTACTTTTCCAACTTCGTCTAAGTCGTCAATAAATGATTTATCAATTTTTAACGTATTAATCGGCAAGTGTTTGAGATAGCTAAGGGATGAATAGCACGTTCCGAAATCATCCATCGCCACTTTTACGCCTAGACTCCGCAGACGGTTTAACACTTTTTTTGATTCTTGACTGTTTTGAATAACGCTTTCAGTGATTTCAAGTTCCAGAAAGTGCGGCTCAAGGCCCGTTTTTTTCAAAATTTGTTCCATCTCCGCTACGAATCGTGAGGACTTCAGCTGAATAGGTGATACGTTCACTCCTATTTTACTCGCTTGTGAATTCAGCTCCGTCCATGCTTTCATCTGCTTACACGCTTCTTCCAACACCCACTTGCCAACCGGCACAATTAGACCCACTTCTTCTAAAATAGGCAAAAATTCATTTGGATAGACGGTACCAAATTTTGCGCTATTCCAGCGAATAAGCGCTTCTGCCCCTATGACATCAGACGTTTTCAAATCGATTAACGGCTGATAAACGAGCTGAAATTCCTCTCTTTCTAGCGCATACTTTAACTCATTCTCCATGCTGATTGTTTTAATTATTCGTTCATTAGATGAAGACGAACTCATTTCATATGTGTTTCGTCCATTCCGTTTTGCTACATACATCGCAATATCTGCTTGCTTGATCAGCCGGTCGATTAGTTCATCTGCGTCTTTTGGAATAATATGCTGCTGACATTCCTTTGAAAATAGGCTGATACCAACGCTTGTAGAGGTTAGCACTTTATCTCTGTCTATATAAAAAGGAAGCGACATTTCTTTTACAATCTGCTCGGTCATTTCTTCAATTTCCTCAACAGTTTGTAGTGAATGCAGCACTAAAATGAACTCATCGCCCCCGTGCCGCGAGATAAAATCAGAGGAAGGAATACATTTTCTTAACCTTTCTGCTACGCGCCTCAGCAGCACATCGCCGTGATGGTGGCCAAGCGTATCATTTATTGATTTAAAGCGGTCTAAATCCAAAAATAAAATGGCCAACAGTTCAGGAGATTCCCGATTTAAAAGCAGTTTTTTCAGCTGCTTGTTTAACCAATAGCGATTAGGCAAATTGGTTAACGGATCATAATAAGCCATTTGCTTAATTTTTTCTTCATATGCTTTTCGTTTTGTAATATCATTGCGAATCGATACGTACTGATACGGCTTACCCCGCTCATCTAAAAAAGGAACAATGGTTGTATCCACCCAGTAGTACGAACCGTCTTTTGCCTTATTTTTTATTTCTCCGTGCCATACCTTACCGGATCTGATCGTGCTCCATAACTCTTTAAAAAACAAGCTTGARTGATGTTTCGAATTAATAATACGATGATCCTGACCGAGAAGCTCATGTCTTTCGTACTTAGAAATTTCACAGAATTTATCGTTCACGTGATTGATGAATCCGCGACTATCCGTAATCGCTACAATCGATGATTCATTTAACGCAAGTTCAATATCATTTAGTTTTTTCAGCGCTTCTTTAAATTTATATTCAAAATGCCTGTTTTCCATAGCCTATACACCTTTATCAAAATTTTAACGATAAAACAAAACCCATGACGAAATGATAGAGAGGAATCGTGAATAATGAATACAAATTAACCAGTAACGGATAACGAATTAATCTGTCCGATTACCTTACATTATTAAAATAGCAAGCGTATGATCACTGTTTTCCTCTTTTCACCTTCACAAACTTCTTACAAGAAGTTCGTGAAAAAATTGATAGATTGTTTCGTTTGTCCATGTCTTTTATCACAACTTTTCTATGGTACCATTAAAATGATTTTTATAGAAATGAAAGTGTACTTTCTTCACTTAATCGACATACCTTTTGATGGTGAACAAAAAAAGCCCCTGCTTTAGACAGAGGCTTTTCACACTTTCTTCTTACGTGCTCGTACGCGTCAGCCACGGGAGAATAAAGTTTTGAAAGGTTTTGTTGTATACAACAATTCGGTTCAGATAATACGGGTCGTTATCTATTGTAATAAGATGCGGCGCTAAGATAGCTGCTTGGTGAAAACCAGCACCTTTCACAATCTTAGCTACGTCATCATTTGTATTGCCGTATGGATATGCAAAGTAAACTGGGTCTATTCCTAAATGGTTCTTAATCGTTTCTTTGCTTTTTCGTAAGTCTTCAGCAAACGCGCTGTATTTAGCAGGCGTCAGAAATAAAGGCTTGTCTTCTTCTAAACGGTGCATATCATATGTATGCGAACCGATTGTCGCAAGGCCGCTGTCTTTCATTTCTTTTAGCTGACTCCACGAAGCCATGTTTAAATTTTGAAAATCCGTTGCTCCCACTTGTCCTGCGATTACATATAGCGTAAACGGAATGTTTTCCTTTTTTAAAATGGGAAACGCGTTTTGATAAACAGTACGGTCAATATCATCAAATGAAATCCATACGCAGCGTTTTGGAAACGTGCCTTTTTGCTGATACGCTTCAATATCATTTGGCGTAACAAACGTAGCGTCAAGTTCCTTCAGCTTTTTTAACTGATGTTCAAAATCATTGCTGTAGACGCTGTACTCTGTCAGTTCGTCAGACTTTGTAACTGAGCTGACAACTCGATTAAACCAATTATGCTTGCGCACGCGATGATAATTTAAGCCTAAGCATCCGTTCGTCCCAAGCGCTGGCTCCACGGTCGTTGTTGCTTCCGCCTTGTCTTCCCAGTTCACTACTTTAAAGAAAATAAAGCCAACTACCGCTGCCGCAATCAAAAGAAAGAATACATATTTCTTCATGCGTGCTTCCTCTCTTCAGTATGTTTTAACGGATTAACATCAAACTCGATGTACTGTGCACGCTGAAGCTCCTGAATTTGATCCTTGGATAAAAGCTCAAGACGCTCTAAATCTTTAATACTCGTATACGCCGGCTCTTTTCGTCGGTTTAAGCTTCCAAATCTCTTTTTGTTGTAGGATCTCCATAAAAACAGAGCCAGGAAAAAGAAGCAAAAAATAGCGAGTCCAATTACTAAAAATGTTCGAATTTCGTCGTTCGTCGTTTTGAATGCAATTTTTAATACCCCGCTGTAACGGTCATTTACGCCGATAACAGCTGAAAGGAAAAACCAAAGAACAATGGCACAATAGAGCCAAAAAACAGAGGAAACAATGATGCTTATCACTAATCGAGCAAGAGGCTGTTTGGCTTGAATCATGATTTGCTCTTCGTTAAGCCGCGGTCTGGACTGCTCCATGTAGCATAGCCTCCTTTCACTCTAGATCTGATAGCACGAGGAAATGCGCCCACTACCACAATCGTATTCACAATCCAATAAAGCGCCGGGTACCATGCAGCCCATACGTAATACCGCTTCACGTTGTCGTATTTTGAATCAATTTTCAGCGCAATAAACAGTTGAATTAAGCTCATAAACACCAGGGAAAATGACGTAAACGTAAACCAAAACAGCATGTCTTGGGGGCTGCTCGCCGTAACAAGCAGCATGATAGTCACAAACAGCCATGCGAATGACCAAAGGGTACTGATCCACTGCTCTAGGTATACAATCCAAATTCTGCGCTGCTTCCATTTTAATAACACTTTCCAGTGGCGAAGCATTACCTCTTGTCCGCCTTGAGCCCAGCGTACTCGCTGGTTCCAAATTCCTTTTAAGGTTTCGGGCACAAGCATCCAGCACAATGCCCGCGGTTCATAGCGGATATCCCAAAAGCGCTGCTGCAGCTTCCAGCTCACGGCGATATCTTCCGTAATCATGTCACGATCCCACAGCCCGACGTCCACAAGTGCTTTCTTTCGAAAAGCTACTACTACGCCTGAGACCGTCATTACTTTTCCTAAAATTCGCTGTGTTCGTTTAATAGAACCGATAATAGAAGAATACTCAACTAGCTGAATGCGGCTCAGCAGCGTATTACGGTTTCGAATGCGCGGATTTCCGGTAACGGCTCCAAGCCGTTCCCCTTTATGAAGAAAATGATGGATTAGATAATATGGAGCGTCTTGATCTAAAATAGCGTCGGAATCTAAGCAGATTAAAAACTCAGCTTTAGATGCATGCGCACCTAAATGTAACGCGTTGGCTTTTCCTTTATTTTCATAAAGCTGAATCACACGAACTTCAGGGTGATTTCTGCTGATTTCCTTTAAAATAGCAGCTGTTCCATCCGTACTGCCATCGTTAATAAGGATGATTTCTTTAGACGGATAATCTAACGCCAAAAGGTGCTTAAGCGTTTCTTCAATCGTCTCTTCTTCGTTATAGCAAGGCACTAAAAAGCTCACTAGCGGCCATTCAATTGTTGAAAAATCAACTTTAGGATCTCGGTCGCGATAGCGTATGTAAATAAGCGTGCCTGCAATCCAAAATAAAGACATAATAAATGGATACCAGAAAACAAAGCTCGCAAGCTTTTCAAATCCAGGTATTAATACGTGTTGCATATTCATTTTTCTGACTCCTTCACACCAATTAAAATTGCACAGAGTGACAATTTTATCACTAAATTGGTTAAATAGAACATAGTAATTTTAACCATCTAAAAAAAGATACTTTTAAACTACTTTTATTCCTACATTATACAACCCTTATATGTAAGCAAGAAGCACCAATAAAGGATGGGCAAGTTACCTACTTAAAGAAGTGACATATAGTATCTTTGTAGATTAAAAGCGTGATGGTTGCAGGTGGTATACGAAAGAACCCTTTTCCCTAAGGAGGAATAACAAATATGAACGAACAAATTCAAAAGCTGCTCAATAACTTAATTCAACTTGAACACRTCTCTTCGACTTTATACCTAGCTATGTCTAACTATATGAATCGATTAAACTATAAAGGAATGGACAGCTGGCTGCGTCTGCAGTCTGAAGAAGAACGCACTCATATGCTAAAACTTATTGACTACTTAGTTGACCGCGGCGGAACGGTAGAATTAAGCTCTTTGCCTGCTCAGCCAAGTGAGTTTGGTTCACCGTTAGAAACGTTTCAAAAAGTATTGGAGCATGAGAAGTTCGTCACGAATTCTYATCGTCAAGCGTTTCAATTTATCAGCCAAGCCAATGACCCTCAAACGTTAGTCATCGTGCAGGACTTTTTACGAGAACAAGTCGACGAAGAAGCTCAAACGATTGTAGACCGTCTAAAAATCGCCCAAAATAACCCTGCAGCTATTTTTATACTCGATCAAGAACTAGGACAGCGGAACGCTGCACCAGCGGGTGGAGTAGCTGCGCAAGGTTAAAAGCGCAGAAGAGTGTAGCACAATGTGCAGAACCAATAACACGACGCCCGTTTCCTTGTTTCGAGTTGGTATTCACCACGGCTATTATGGCTATCCGCCTAATGTGTATAACGCCATTCAAAGGCTTATGAATCAATATATGCATCAGCTTCACTATCATCGGCCTCAATATGTTCACGTCTACTACGTGCACMCTTCTCTTATTCACTACTACCTTCACTAAGCTAAGGAGAATAAGAACCTTGCTTCTTGAAGAAATTCACCGTTTCTCCACCCTAATTCAGGAATTCCAATCAAAAATATGGATATTTATGCTAATATAGGTTTTGTTAATCAAATAAAGAAACAATTATTAGCGGGGTGTCATATGGATAATCAATACGTTGTAGGATGGGGAACGCTGGCTTTAATTAATGCCGGATTAGCGCAAGGTAAAAAGCGAACGGGTCTGAACTGGTTCTTATTATCTCTTGCTTTAGGACCGCTTGCTACCTTCATCTTACTGCTGGTTGAAAAACGATAAAAATTGGTTCAAAGCTCATTTTTTTGAGCTTTTTTCTTTATCCTTCGACTATAACTGCTCTTCAAAACAAGTAAAAAAAGCTMCGCTTGAAATTTTTTTCTCGACTTAATATGCATAAATCTATTCATCATTCAGCGTAAATCCGGTTGCATTTTGTTAATAAAAAACCTACTCTTTAGAAAAGGAAGGAAGCTCCTTTTTAAACCTTTGTTTCTGACAATAAAATCAAAAGAAAGAAAAACGCTTTTATTCTATGCTTTTCTAATTAACAGATTAACTGTTTTCTTCRGATGATTACCTTTCACATGGGACAGCTGTGCATCTACTGAATGAGGTCAAACTTCCTGTATTTCTCAATCTGTAGGATGAATAAATACTCATTTGCTTCATTTGACAAAGAAATAAATGCTGTGTAATTTAAGTAACATACCCCATCTAAAATGTTTTTAGAAAGGATTAAATAGCAAGATGCGTACAAAAAAAGAAGAGTGTATAATTGACGAAATGGGAAGAGTATCCCTTCCTTCTTTGTTTATGCAACTAACAAAACTCGAGACAAACGACAAAGTTTTTTTGCGGAGCTGTGATGATTGGATTATTATCGATCATCATAATGAAAATGTCCCGGTTCCTTCTCATATCTTCATTCGAACAATTGACCATATGGGTAGAATAGTCATCCCAAAATCCCTGCGAGATGACTATGAACTTAAGCCCTTTGATTATGTAGAACTATACGTGGTAGAACAGCAAATTGTTATGAAAAAAAGAGACGAAAAATCGATAGCGCTTTCACAAAAACCTGCGGTGGCTCCTCCTTATTATGCAACATTAACCGGCCGGCAGATTCAGCTCACTTCTGAACTTTTAACGTCCGTGGAATTGGATGCAAACATGGAGGTTCAATTTTTTATTAACAAAGAAAATAACATTGTGATTCAAAAATATGAAATGAGTTTTGGGAAGAAAATGACTTTAACATTTACGGCTCAATCTCGAAAAATTGATGACCGTTTTCGACTTACTATTCCTAAAAAGCTGCGAGATGATTTCTCCATCCACTCAGGTACGATGTTAAAAATCAAGACAGGTAATAAGCAGCTCATTTTAGAAAAAGTGGAGAGTGAAAAAGAGATTAACAGCGTATTATCTCAGCAAATAGACGCAGCAATTGTTGAAAAATCACCGAAATAAGAACGACGCCAAAAACAAATGGTTTCCTACGGCTTCAAAGCAAAAGCTAAGAGTTACGCATAGACTGACCCTTTCTATACTCGACTCTTAGCTTTTAGACTTATCTTCCGTAAACGTGTACAAGTCGGTTACTCCACATAATAGCACTACTTCCAAAATAAAAAAACCATTTCCATATCTATCAAAATATTTGTAAATAATTTCAATACATGTGTATAATGAGGTACTTTGCATAGAGGAGGCTGATTTAGTTGAAGATCTCAACAGGATCTGAATTTTACGATAATGACGAGACGTTTTTGGCCTATACAAAACGTCGGCAGCAAAAAGAAAATGCAAACGATACGATTGAAAAACCTGCCATTTTACAGCTTCTAGGTGATGTTACAGATGCAAACGTTTTAGATTTAGGGTGCGGAAACGCTGGATTTGGTGCGGAGCTTCTTGAATAGGGATGTTTCTCTTATACCGGAGTAGACGGCTCGATCAATATGATAAACGCAGCTCAGCAACAGCTTTTAAACTATCCAAATGCAAGAGTGCTCCATGAATCGATGGAGCATTATACTCCACCACGCACCGAATACGATTTGGTTACTGCAAGACTGTCTCTCCACTACACGGAAGACTTAGCCTCCATTTTCGCTAAAGTGAATCAAGCACTCAAACCTGAAGGAAGATTTATTTTTTCTGTGGAACATCCAGTCATTACTTCCACTTTGCAGCCTTCTGCTTTGCGCACAAACTGGACGGTGGATAACTACTTCTCAATGGGATTCCGTCAGCAGCACTGGATGGGCGGATACGTTCAAAAGTATCATCGCACGATTGAAGAGTACTTTTCTTTAATGCAGCAAAGCGGATTCACCATTACAAATTTAAAAGAAGCATGTCCTCAAAAAGAACGTTTCGACAGCGCTGAAACTTACGAGCGGCGAATGCGTATTCCTTTGTTTTTACTGATGAGCGGCGTGAAAAACAGATAATCGAAAGAAATTGAGACATGACGAAACCAACAGCTAGATGCTGCTACATACATGAAACCTACCCATTACAAAAAAATCCGAACGAGTTGGATTCTCCACCAAGAATCTTCATCGTACGGATTTTCCTTTAACTAAAATACTCTTTGCCCCAGCCGCTTTCGTAACTTTTTTTGTATAAAACCACTTTTGCTCGTTCTTACATTATGTTATTTATTCACGCTCACGTTATAAAATACAGGTCCTAAGTTAAAGTCATCATTCGTTTGCAAGCAGATGACCTTACCTATCTGCTGCATATTATCATTCGCTACGAGCTAGAAAGAGATTTATTCGCTGAAAAGCTTCGCGTTTCGGATCTTCCTTCCGCATGGAATGCAAAATATGAAGCGTACTTAGGAATCAAAACGGAAACAGACCGTGACGGGGTGTTTCAGGACGGCCACTGGTACGGAGGAGCGTTTGGCTACTTCCCTTCCTACAATCTAGGCTTCATTTATGCAGCTCAGCTAAGAAAAGCCGTAATCAAAGACAACCCTGACTTTGATGAAATCATTTCGAGTCAAAACCTATCACTTATAGCAGACTGGCAAAAACAGCATATTCACCAGTATGGAAAACTAAAAACGCCAAGAGAGATCTTAACTAACCTTTCTATAGGTAGAATTGATGCTCAGCCGTTAATTAATTATTTTTTAAAAAAGTATGAAGGGTTATATAAACTTTAACTCTTTCTAGATAAATGTTTAAAAGAAGCTATCGCTGCTAAGCCAAAAGCTTGACTTAGCGACAGCTTCTTTTATGGTTAATAAACCGTATTCCTTTTAAGGTCATACTAATCTTTCCATCCAAACCACGACAGCAAATATCTGCTATGTTTTTGGTGTTTTTGCAGTTCGATTGCTTCGTACGCCAAGGAGTTTATCTTAGTTAATTATCTAACTTTCTATCAAAAACAAAAGTAGTCATCGCAACGTCTTCTTCAATATTAATGTCTGAAAAAACTCTTACAATTTTTGCATGAACAAGTTTTTCAAACTTATCTCGTATCTCGGAGCAATCATAAATTTTTTTCACTAGTTCTGTACGTGCCTCATGAACCATCCTTTTGCCTTCAGGAGAAGTTATCATAAATTTTTCTACATTCGTAAGATTGCCTTTCATTTCACTAACAGCCCATGTATCTATAAAACGAGTAGTGATTTCTCTAGGTCCGTTCCCAACCTGCTCTTTACGGATTTCGCGCACCAAATTACTAAATTCATGCTCTCTATTTCTGCTCATGCTCAAATTCTCCTTTCATTATCTTCTAATCTTTTTTTTGTTAACATTAAATAACTAATTGTTAAGGCGATAATTCCTAACGATAAAAATAAACTTCCAATTTGATAATTGTTATTCACAATGATAAATCGTATTGTGGCGGTAATTCCAATATATAAAAGATAGCTTAACGGGAAATGGCAGCTTTCCTTAAAGTAAGTCATAATCATTGAAACAAAAGCAAAGTATAGAAAGAAAACCAGTACTTTTCCAAGAATTTTATGAACGTTATTATTT
>NZ_JBFULJ010000056.1:0-15023 GCF_056400385.1 Priestia sp. P5_B4 | reverse complement strand
GCGATAATGGATAAAAAATACCCGAAAAAGCTAACTGGATTTATGCAGGCAATAGAGATACAATAGGGTGGAATATCAACATAGTCGAACATAGTGAAAGCAAGGGAGGATGTATCTTGAAAAACATCTTATTTGTATGTACAGGAAACACGTGCCGCAGCCCTATGGCAGAAGCGTTGCTCAAAGCTAAAGAGATAGATGGAATAAACGTGAAGTCTGCAGGCGTATTCGCTTCAAATGGAAGTGAAGCTTCTGTTCATGCACAAGTTGCCCTTCACCAGAAAGGCATAGCTTGTTCTCATGCTTCGGCAGCATTAACGGAAGAACAATTGATGTGGGCTACTTATATTTTTACGATGACGGAGCAGCATAAAATGCTGATTTTGAACCAAGCTCCATACGTAAGTGATAAATTATTTACGCTAAAAGAATTTGCCGACGAGCAAGGTGAAGTATCTGATCCGTTTGGCGGATCATTACAGACGTACGAACAGACTTTAGAAGAGTTAGAGCGTATGATTAACAAAATAGTCGACAAATTATAAAAGGTCCCATAAATTTTTGCTGACTTAAAATGAACAGAAATTTAATATAAGACGAAGGTACGTATGAGGAGGAAACAAAGATGAAAGTAGCTATTGCATCTGACCACGGCGGTATAAATTTGCGACAGGAAATTATCTCTTTAATGGAAGAATTAAATATTGAATATGTGGATTTAGGGTGTGAATGCACAGCGTCCGTAGACTATCCGGATTATGCACTTCCCGTTGCTCAAAAAGTGGCGAGCCAAGAAGTAAGCCGAGGCATTCTTATTTGTGGAACAGGCATCGGTATGAGTATAGCAGCTAATAAAGTAAAAGGAATTCGCTGTGCTCTAGTGCATGATACGTTCAGTGCAAAAGCGACAAGAGAACATAATGATAGCAACATTTTGGCAATGGGTGAACGTGTCATTGGGCCGGGACTTGCACGTGAAATTGCGAAAATTTGGTTAATGACAGAATTTGAAGGCGGCCGACATGAAAATCGCGTGAATAAAATTAAACAGTATGAGCAGCAAAGTGATGCAACATTAACTGTATAATGTGAACGTATTCAATGAAAGAAAGGAAGAAAAACGTGTCTGAACTTACGAAATGGAAAGAGCAGTTGGAAACAGTTTTATCTGATTTTTTAGCACAAGTGCAGTTGTCTTCAGAACATACACTTGTCATTGGATGCAGTACAAGCGAGGTAATTGGTGAAAAAATAGGAACCGCAGGCGCAATGGAAGTCGCAGAAATGATTTTTGATGCACTATCAGATTTTCGAAAAAAGACGGGTGTTCACTTAGCATTTCAATGCTGTGAACATCTCAATCGAGCACTGGTAGTAGAAAGAGAATTAGCTCGCAAAGAGCGTTTAGAAATGGTTAGTGTTGTGCCTATTCATAAAGCAGGCGGAGCGATGGCTACACAGGCCTATGGCCAGCTTAAAGATCCTGTTTTGGTAGAGTTTATTAAAGCTGATGCCGGTATTGATATTGGAGATACATTCATTGGTATGCATTTAAAGCATGTCGCAGTACCCGTTCGTTGTAAGTTAAACGCAGTTGGACACGCTCATGTTACTTTAGCAAAGACGCGTCCAAAACTAATTGGTGGAATGAGAGCGTTTTACGAACTTTCGTAATTAAATATATTAAAATAATACACATTTTTTCTTTTTTATTCTAAATAAATCATGTTACAATGTAGTTGAATCAACAAATAACGAACATTGCGAATACGAAATGAGGAGAGGATTTTGATGGAGAAACAACTAATGCAACAAGATCCAGCAGTTTATAATGCGATCAAGGATGAATTACAAAGACAACGTACTAAGATTGAGCTAATTGCTTCAGAAAACTTTGTAACAACAGCGGTAATGGAAGCACAAGGTTCAGTTTTAACAAATAAATATGCTGAAGGCTATCCAGCTAAACGTTACTACGGCGGTTGTGAACACGTAGACGTAGTAGAAGACTTAGCTCGTGATCGTGCAAAAGAAATTTTCGGAGCAGAGCACGTGAATGTTCAACCTCACTCAGGTGCACAAGCAAACATGGCTGTATATTTCACAGTTTTAGAGGCTGGAGACACAGTACTTGGTATGAATTTATCGCACGGCGGTCACTTAACGCACGGAAGTCCTGTTAACTTTAGTGGTGTTCAGTACAATTTCATCGAATATGGCGTAGATCGTGAAACACATCGCATTAACTACGATGATGTATTAGAAAAAGCTCGTACACATAAACCAAAATTAATTGTGGCTGGTGCAAGCGCATATCCACGCGCAATCGACTTCAAGCGTTTCCGTGAAATCGCTGATGAAGTAGGCGCTTATTTAATGGTAGACATGGCTCACATTGCTGGTCTAGTAGCTGCAGGACTTCATCAAAATCCTGTGCCACATGCTCATTTCGTTACAACTACAACACATAAAACACTGCGCGGACCACGCGGCGGTATGATTTTATGTAAAGAAGAATTTGCGAAAAAGATTGATAAGTCAATCTTCCCTGGTATTCAAGGTGGTCCATTGATGCACGTTATCGCTGCAAAAGCAGTAGCATTTGGTGAAGCATTACAAGATGAATTTAAGCACTATGCTCAAAATATCATCGACAATGCTAATCGTTTAGCAGAAGGATTAAAGAAAGAAGGATTTGCTCTTGTATCTGAAGGAACAGACAATCACCTTGTGTTAATCGACGTAAGTTCAATGAATTTGACAGGTAAAGTAGCTGAAAAAGCACTTGATGATGTAGGTATTACAACAAACAAAAATACAATTCCTTACGATGAGCAAAGCCCATTTGTAACAAGCGGTATCCGTATTGGTACAGCTGCGGTTACAACTCGCGGATTTGGCTTAGAAGAGATGGATGAAATTGCTTCTATCATCGGATTAACGCTTAAAAATATTGAAGATGAAGAAAAGCTAGCTGAAGCTAAAACACGCGTTGAAGCTTTAACAAGCAAGTTTGAAATGTATAAATCACTATAAGAGAGACAGGCCTTTGTGCCTGTTTTTTTATGGAGAAAGTGGTAGCAATTCAATCATTTTTTGAATAATGCTTGAACTCAAAAACTTTTTTCTGTAAAATGAATGCAATGTATAAATTTAATTAGCAAGAGATATGTTTTTACTAGTACGTACCATTCAATTCGTTGAATGGTATTTTAATGTGTACATCTTTATATATAAGGAGAGATATCAATGGGCAAAGTATACGTATTTGATCACCCGCTTATTCAACACAAATTAACTTACATACGCGATGTAAAAACGGGAACGAAAGAGTTTCGTGAATTAGTTGATGAAGTGGCAAGCTTAATGGCTTTTGAAGCGACACGTGATTTACCGCTAGAAGACGTTGAAATTGAAACACCGGTTTGCAAAACAAAGTCAAAAGTTATTGCAGGGAAAAAGCTTGGTATCGTTCCAATTCTTCGTGCTGGTATCGGCATGGTAGATGGATTTTTAAAACTAATGCCAGCTGCTAAAGTTGGACACGTTGGCTTATATCGTGATCCAGAAACATTACAGCCTGTTGAATATTATGTAAAGCTGCCTAATGATGTAGAAGAGCGTGACTTTATTGTAGTAGATCCTATGCTTGCAACAGGAGGGTCAGCTGTAGAAGCAATCAACTCTCTTAAAAAAAGAGGCGCTAAAAACATTAAATTTATGTGTTTAATTGCTGCTCCTGAAGGCGTGGAAATCGTAAAAGAAGCACACCCTGACGTAGATATTTACATTGCGGCATTAGATGAAAAATTAAATGACCATGGATATATTGTTCCAGGTTTAGGTGATGCAGGGGATCGTTTATTCGGTACAAAATAATTTGTAGATTCGGGTGATGAACATGAAGCAGCCAATTAAAGTAATGACGATATTCGGGACAAGACCAGAAGCAATTAAAATGGCCCCTCTAGTGCTAGAGCTTAAAAAGCGACCTAAGGAGTTCGAAGCGATTGTGACGGTAACGGCTCAGCACCGTGAAATGTTAGACCAAGTATTGAGCATTTTTGACATTCAGCCTGACTATGACCTTAACATTATGAAAGATCGCCAAACTCTTATGGACGTAACGACCAGAGGATTAGAAGGTTTGGACGACGTAATGAAAAAAGTAAAGCCGGACATCGTACTTGTACACGGCGATACAACTACGACGTTTATTGCCGGACTAGCAGCTTTTTATAATCAAATTCAGGTGGGACATGTTGAAGCAGGTTTGCGCACATGGAATAAATATTCTCCATATCCGGAAGAAATGAACCGTCAGCTTACAGGCGTTCTTGCTGATTTGCACTTTGCTCCGACAGATAAGTCTGCAGCTAATTTGCAAGCAGAGAATAAAAAAGAAGAGCGAATCTTTGTGACTGGAAACACAGCTATCGATGCGTTAAAAACGACAGTAAAAGAGACATATGAGCATGAAGTGTTAACGAAATTGGGAGATGATCGTCTTATTTTATTAACGGCGCATCGCCGCGAAAATTTAGGCGAACCAATGAAAAACATGTTCCGTGCGGTTAAACGTATTGTGGATGAACATGAAGATGTGCAAGTTGTGTATCCTGTTCATTTGAATCCGGTAGTTAGAGAAACAGCAAACGATATCTTAGGAAATGACCCACGCATTCATTTAATTGAACCGTTAGATGTAATTGACTTCCATAACTTCGCTGAGCGCGCTCATATTATTTTGACAGATTCGGGCGGTGTTCAAGAAGAAGCTCCTTCATTAGGCGTACCTGTATTGGTACTTCGTGATACAACAGAGCGACCGGAAGGAATTGAAGCAGGAACGCTCAAACTAGCAGGAACGGAAGAAGAAACAATTTATACGCTAGCAAAAGAGCTGTTAATAGATGAAGACGTATATAAGCAAATGTCACAAGCATCGAATCCTTACGGAGATGGCTTAGCTTCTAAACGTATTTGTGATGCTATTAGCTACTATTTCAACCGCCGTGAAAACAGACCGGAAGCTTTTAATCCGCTTTCGTAAGATTTCTAAACACCTTTCACATGAAAAGTGTCTCTTTGAGACACGATAGTGTGAGAGGTGTTTTTTTATGTGGATTAAATGGTTAATGCTTAGCTTTATATTAGGGAGCGGGGGAGGGCAAATGTCGCTCAATCCGACATTTCCTTCTATAAAACAAGAAATGAATCATCAGGAAAAATCAATAATTGTCATGGTTGAAAAAGAAAAATTCGCGGAATTTAAAAGTCAGCTACAAAAAAATTATCCTAATATAAAGATTAAGAGCGAATTTCACACAGTATTTACAGGACTTTCATTAAACGGCTCCATCTCGGATTTGGAAAAACTATCTCATAATCCTTCTATTATTGGTTCACATTCTATTAAAAACTACCAGGCTGCAGAAGAAAATAGTGTAACCTTCATTGGCTCAGAACAGGTAAGAGGCTTATTTGATACTCATAATCAGCGCTTAACAGGAWAAGGGATCAAAGTAGGCGTCATCGATACGGGTGTTGATTATTCTCATCCGGATTTAAAACAAACCTACAGGGGAGGGTATGATGTAATAGATAAAGATTATGAGCCGATGGAAACCACTCGGGAGCAAGGAGAGCCTACTCTGCATGGCACTCATGTAGCTGGTATTATTGCAGCAAATGGAAATATTAAAGGTGTAGCACCTCAGGCGGAGATCTACGCATACCGAGCTCTTGGACCTGGTGGAGCTGGAACGTCTGAAAGTGTTATTCTAGCTATCGAAAAAGCAATTCAAGATGATGTAGATATTATTAATTTATCATTAGGAAATGATGTGAATGGCCCTGATTTACCAACAAGCTTAGCGTTAGATCGAGCTGTTGAAAAAGGAATTGTAACGGTTACATCCAGCGGCAATTCAGGTCCAGGTTTATGGACCGTGGGCTCTCCAGGTACAGCGGGAAAAGCTATTTCGGTTGGCGCTTCTGTTTCCCCGACAACAGTTCAATTTCTAACAATTGGATTTAACAAAGAAAAAATTATGATGGCGCCAGTAGAAGGGTCTCGTCCATGGACGTTTAATCAAACGCTGCGTGTAATAAATGAAGAATACTTCAAAGAGCAAAAGCATGCGTTGGGTAACGTCATTTTGCTAAAAGCAGAAGGAAATGTGGTTGAAAAAAAGATTAAACAAGCTGAACAGGCAGGAGCAAAAGCCGTTATTTTATATAGTCCGACTGAAAAAAACATGATCGGTAAACTACAAGAATCAGTAAATATTCCAGTGATATGGGTAAGTAAAAAAAACGGTGATACCATTAATCAATACATTCAGTCTCAACAGCCATACTTACGCACTGGCAAGCAAGTGGTGCAAGACTTGCTCACATCTTTCAGTTCAAGAGGACCTGTAACGACTACTTGGGGAATCAAGCCGGATGTCGTCGCACCTGGTTACTTCATTAATAGTACAGTTCCTGGGGGATATGAACGCATGCATGGAACAAGTATGGCTGCGCCCCATGTAGCTGGAGCGTGCGCTCTTATTTTACAAGCTCACCCGAACTGGTCTCCTGAACAAGTCAAAGCTTCATTGATGAACACAAGTAAAGTAATGCAGCAGCTAAATGGTAAAACGTATCACGTATATGAACAAGGAGCCGGGAGAATTCAAATAGCAAAAGCTGTCACAGCAGACTCTTTATTTTATCCATCTTCTTTATCTTTCGGTATTTTTACGCGCCCATCAAAGAAAGTCTTATCATTTAAAATTGATAACCAGTCTGATAAAGCAAAAACGTATCGCTTGAACGTTCCGAAAAGGGATGAAGGAGTGAATTGGGATGTTCCATTACCTGTCACCGTGCAGCCCCATCAGACAAAAGAAATAGCTGTCACTTTATCGGTGCAGCCCCGTTTTAAAAATAAAGGTATATATGACGGATATTTGGAAATAAATGATTCACGTGAAACATTTTCGCTTCCTTATATGTACATGGTTAGCATTCCAGATTATCCCCGTGTCATGGGATTGCAAGTAGCAGCGGAAAAAGAGAAAAATACGTATAGTTATGAACTGTTTTTGCCTGAAGGAGCAGATGAGTTAGGCGTTGCTCTTTTTGATAAGCAGTCTTTACAGTTTATATCGTATTTAGATGTTGACGTTGATGTAGAAAGAGGCATGAGAAAACGGAAAATAACGATCGATGAATCGCTTGTACCGGGAGCGTACCAAATATTTGCATTTGTGAAAAAGCATGGACAAGAGCATGTTGTAAACAGTACAATAACGATTGAATGAACCTCTTTAAATGTTTTCATTTGAAGAGGTTTTATGTGTGGCAGAAATGTGAACAATAAGAAGAGATTGTGAAGTTTTTAGCTTAAACACATTGACATTAAATATACGCTATTGTATGCTTACAGGGAATATAAATGATAAGGTTTTCAACCTGTGAAAACCGTTGATATTTCTGTGTATTTTATTAGCTGTTTTTACCTTTTTTAGCAATTTTTTTTGCCTTTCTATCATATATTGAGCTATAAAAACGATAGAGAATTCGGAAAAAAGAAAATTTTGCAAAAGGGGTATGAGCTTATGAAAGATCGCAACCGTCATCCTTTGCAAGCGATGGCATTAGTGTCAATCATTCTATCACAGTTAGCAGGTTCAGTCTTAATTGGCTTATTCTCTGGAAGATGGGCTGATCAATGGCTTGACACCGAACCACTATTTTTGATTTTAGGCCTTCTTTCAGGGCTAGCAGCAGGTGTTTTTATGATGCTGCGGACAGTCCACCATTTTTTTTCAGGAGATTAATAATTCATGCAGGATTTGCAGCACGTTTTTCCAAGACTTCGTTCATACATATTGTATTTGTTAGCATTATACGTTCTCGGCTGGGGATTTACAAGTTATAAGGCTGTTTTTGCAGGTTTAATTTTAGGAACCGCCCTGAGTTTGTATAATTTGTGGAACTTAGTAAGAAAGTTTGAGCAGTTTGGACAGGCGTTGGATGAGGGGAAAAAGCCCCGTTCAATTGGGACTGTTGTAAGATTTGCAACAGCTGCTCTCGCAGTTGTGATTACCATCTCTTATCCAAAAACCTTTCATATTATTAGTGTAGTTGTGGGATTAATGACGTATTACGTTGTCATTATCATAGATTTAGTTGTTCAAAATATGCGTAGAAGATAGAAAGAGAGGTGAACACAGTTGGGTCATGAATCACCAACTATAGAGTTTCTAGGCCTTACTTTTAGTCAAAGTAACTTGCTTATGGTTACCGTAGCTTCTGTTATTGTATTCTTAATTGCAGTTTTATGTACTCGTACTCTTGCTATGAAGCCAAGCGGTGCACAAAACTTTATTGAATGGGTCTTAGATTTTGTTAAAGGACTCGTTAATAGCAATATGGATTGGAAAACAGGTGGCCGCTTTTTGACGCTAGGTGTAACTTTACTTATGTACATTTTTGTGTCAAATATGTTGGGTCTTCCATTTGCCATCGTGATTGACCATAACTTATGGTGGAAATCGCCAACCGCTGATCCAGCAATTACGCTGACGTTAGCCGTTATGGTAGTTGTACTATCACATTACTATGGTATTAAAATGCGAGGGTTCTCTGCATACACGAAAGATTACTTCAAGCCAATGGCATTTTTATTCCCGCTTAAGATTATCGAGGAGTTTGCCAATACGTTAACGCTTGGCCTTCGTCTTTACGGTAATATTTATGCTGGGGAAATTTTGTTAAGCTTGCTAGCTGGTTTAGCAACAACAGGCTTCCTAGGTACAATTGGAGCTGCTATTCCAATGCTTTTATGGCAAGGATTCAGTATTTTTGTAGGCGCAATTCAGGCCTTCATTTTCACAATGTTAACGATGGTTTATTTATCTCACAAAGTGAGTAGCGACCATTAATTTATAAAGCTTTGTTCAAGTAATACCCAATTTGGACAAAACAAAACTTAGTTAAACAAAATCATATATATTAAGGGAGGACTTTATAAAATGGGTTTAATAGCATCTGCAATTGCGATTGGTTTAGCGGCACTAGGTGCTGGTATTGGTAACGGTCTTATCGTTTCTAAGACGATTGAAGGCACAGCTCGCCAACCAGAAGCACGTGGTACATTAACTTCAATGATGTTCGTTGGGGTTGCCTTAGTTGAGGCGCTTCCAATTATCGCCGTAGTTATTGCATTCATGGTACAAGGTAAATAATAATGTGTTACATGTGGCGAAGATCATTCAAAAGAACCTTCGCCATTACTTTATGTCTTTAATAAGTAAATTATATATGTGGAGTCTCTGAAGGGAGTGAACATGGCCGTGTCGAACATGTTTGTGTTAGGAGCAGCAGGCATTAATGGTGGAGATATTCTTTTCCAATTAGTGATGTTCCTTATCCTACTTGCGTTACTTCAAAAATTCGCGTTTGGTCCTGTAATGGGAATCATGAAAAAACGTGAAGAGCATATTGCCGGTGAGATTGATGAAGCAGAAAAGCAAAATGAGGAAGCGAAGAAGCTTGTTGAAGAGCAGCGTGAAATCTTAAAGCAATCTCGTCAAGAAGTGCAAGTAATGATGGAAAACGCTAGAAAGTCTGCAGAAGATAAAAAAGAAGAAATCATTGCCGCAGCACGCGAAGAGTCTGAGCGTCTAAAAGCTGCAGCAAAACAAGAAATCGAACAGCAAAAAGATCAAGCAGTTGCTGCGTTACGTGAGCAAGTTGCTTCATTATCTGTTTTAATTGCGTCGAAAGTTATTGAAAAAGAACTTTCTGAACAAGATCAAGAGAAGTTAATTCATGAATATATCCAAGAAGTAGGGGATGTACGATGAGTCAACCAGCTGTAGCCAAGCGCTATGCACTAGCTCTTTTTCAATTAGCAACAGAAAAACAGATGATCGATGAAATGCAAGACCAGCTACAAATCGTTGAAGAGGTGTTTGCTAAAACACCTGAATTAATGGATGTATTAACTCATCCAAAAATTACAATTGAGCGAAAAAAACAGTTTGTAAGTGAGGCATTTGCTGAACTTTCACCAACTGTTCAACATACGGTTCTTCTATTATTAGAGCGTCACCGCATTCAAATTGTTAGCGAGATGGTAAAAGAGTATCGTTTCCTAGCGAACGAAGTACGTGGCGTGGCAGATGCAACTGTTTATTCTGTCAAACCTTTAAGTGCAGATGAGAAAAGAGCAATCTCACAATCATTTGCTTCTAAAGTTGGAAAACATACGTTAAATATTTCAAATATAGTAGATAAAAGCCTAATCGGCGGCGTGAAGCTTCGCATTGGTAATCGTATCTATGATGGCAGCATTAGCAGCAAATTAGAAACGATCCACCGAGGACTTCTTGCACACAGATCGTAGATAGGGGTGAAATTCATGAGCATCAAAGCTGAAGAAATTAGTGCGCTGATCAAGCAGCAAATTGAAAACTATCAGTCTGAGATTAAAGTGAGTGATGTAGGTACTGTTATCCAAGTTGGGGACGGTATCGCACGTGCTCATGGCCTCGACAATGTCATGGCTGGAGAACTGGTTGAATTTTCAAATGGTGTCATGGGAATGGCACAAAACTTAGAAGAAAACAATGTAGGTATCATTATTTTAGGACCATATACGGAAATTCGTGAAGGTGACGAAGTTCGCCGTACAGGACGCATCATGGAAGTTCCAGTAGGGGAGCAGTTAATCGGTCGTGTTGTTAACTCATTAGGTCAGCCAGTAGACGGCTTAGGCCCAGTAGAAACAACAAAAACACGTCCAATTGAAGGTGCTGCACCTGGCGTTATGGATCGTAAATCAGTACATGAGCCGCTTCAAACAGGTATCAAGGCGATTGACGCACTTGTGCCGATCGGTCGTGGACAGCGTGAGTTAATTATCGGTGACCGTCAAACGGGTAAAACATCGGTAGCAATCGATACAATCTTAAACCAAAAAGATCAAGATATGGTATGTATCTATGTAGCGATTGGCCAAAAAGAATCAACAGTTCGTAACGTAGTAGAGACATTACGTAAACACGGTGCTCTAGATTACACAATCGTTGTAACAGCATCAGCTTCACAACCAGCTCCACTATTATTCTTAGCGCCATATGCTGGGGTAACAATGGGTGAAGAGTTTATGTATAACGGTAAGCACGTACTTGTTATTTACGATGACTTAACAAAACAAGCATCAGCTTATCGTGAACTTTCATTACTATTACGCCGTCCTCCAGGTCGTGAAGCGTATCCAGGGGATGTATTCTACCTGCACTCTCGTTTATTAGAGCGTGCGGCAAAGTTATCGGACGCAAAAGGTGGAGGTTCATTAACAGCTCTTCCATTTATTGAAACGCAAGCAGGAGACGTATCTGCTTATATCCCAACGAACGTAATTTCGATTACAGACGGACAAATTTTCTTACAGTCAGATCTATTCTTCTCAGGCGTGCGTCCTGCGATTAATGCTGGTCTTTCTGTATCACGTGTAGGGGGATCTGCACAAATTAAAGCGATGAAAAAGGTAGCAGGTACACTGCGTCTAGACCTTGCATCTTATCGTGAGCTTGAATCGTTTGCTCAGTTCGGTTCTGATCTTGACCAAGCAACTCAAGCAAAATTAAATCGAGGAGCGCGTACAGTTGAAATCTTAAAACAAGGTTTACACAAACCGCTTCGCGTAGAAAAACAAGTAGCTGTGCTTTACGCATTAACAAAAGGCTTCTTAGATGACGTTCCGGTATCAGATATTACGCGCTTTGAAGACGAGTACTTAACATGGTTAGAGTCAAACCGTAAAGAAGTACTTGAATCAATCCGTACAACTGGTGGACTTCCTGAAGCTGGCGTATTCGAATCAGCACTTGAAGAATTCAAGAAAACATTTATTGCATCTGAATAATATATTGTCAGCATGGTATGTTAAGACAATCTTTCAATAAGGTGAAGGTGAACATTTGTTCACCTTTCATACCACGTGATCTTCTAAAACAAGGTGGTGAAACCTTTGGCATCATTACGTGATATACAAACTCGAATCACATCGACGAAAAAAACGAGCCAGATTACGAAAGCAATGGAAATGGTTTCAGCTGCAAAGCTGAATAGAGCGGAACAAAATGCAAAATCGTTTGTTCCATACATGGAAAAAATTCAAGAAGTAGTCTCAAGCGTAGCCCTAGGCAGCAGAGGCGCTTCACATCCAATGCTAACTGCGCGCAGTGTGAAGAAGACTGGTTACATCGTAATCACTTCAGATCGCGGTCTAGCAGGAGCATATAACAGTAATATTTTGCGGAAAGTATCTCAAGCTATTGAAGAACGCCATCAATCACCTGATGAATACGGTGTGATTGCAATTGGACGAGTAGGGAGAGATTTCTTCGTGAAACGCGGCATTCCGGTTTTGCTTGAAATCACAGGCTTAGCAGATCAGCCAGCTTTTGCTGACATTCAAGGAATCGCTTCACAAACAGTTCAAATGTTTGCAGACGGTACGTTTGATGAACTTTACTTATACTACAATCACTTTATCAATACGATTTCACAAGAAGTGACGGAGAAGAAGCTATTGCCTCTAACAGATCTTCAACCTTCTGGTAAACTTGTTGGTTATGAATTTGAACCATCACAAGAAGAGATTTTAGAAGTATTACTTCCTCAGTATGCAGAGAGTTTAATTTACGGCGGCCTACTTGATGGAAAAGCAAGTGAGCATGCTGCTCGTATGACAGCGATGAAAAGTGCAACAGACAACGCAAAAGATCTTATCAATAATCTTACATTGTCATATAACCGTGCACGTCAAGCGGCAATTACCCAGGAAATTACGGAAATTGTTGGCGGAGCGGCAGCGTTAGAATAGAAAGTTTAATGGAAAAGCAAGTTAGGAGGGAACACGATGACAAAAGGACGCGTTACTCAAATCATGGGTCCAGTTGTAGACGTAAAGTTTGACAACGGACACCTTCCGGCAATTTATAACGCCCTTAAAATTTCACATAAACCGAGCAGTGCAAGTGAAGTTGCAATCGAATTAACATTAGAAGTTGCGATTCACTTAGGTGATAACACAGTTCGTACAGTAGCAATGTCATCCACTGACGGCTTAGTTCGTGGATTAGAAGTAGAAGATACAGGTGCAGCAATCTCAGTACCAGTTGGTGACGTTACGTTAGGTCGTGTATTTAACGTATTAGGTGAAAAAATCGACTTAGACGCCCCAATCGATGCAGGTGCACGTCGTGATCCAATCCACCGTCAAGCACCAAAGTTCGAAAATCTATCTACACAAGCTGAAATTCTTGAAACAGGTATTAAAGTAGTAGACTTATTAGCTCCTTACATTAAAGGTGGAAAAATCGGTCTATTCGGTGGTGCCGGTGTAGGTAAAACAGTATTGATTCAAGAATTAATCAATAACATTGCTCAAGAGCACGGCGGTATTTCAGTATTCGCTGGTGTAGGTGAGCGTACGCGTGAAGGTAATGACTTATACCATGAAATGACAGATTCTGGTGTTATTAAGAAGACGGCTATGGTATTTGGACAAATGAATGAGCCACCTGGTGCACGTCAACGTGTTGCATTAACAGGATTAACAATGGCAGAATACTTCCGTGACGAACAAGGTCAAGACGTATTATTCTTTATTGATAATATCTTCCGTTTCACACAAGCGGGTTCAGAAGTATCAGCATTACTTGGCCGTATGCCATCAGCAGTAGGTTATCAGCCAACATTAGCGACAGAAATGGGTCAGCTTCAAGAGCGTATCACGTCAACAAGCGTAGGTTCTGTAACATCGATTCAAGCGATTTACGTACCAGCCGATGACTATACGGATCCAGCTCCAGCGACAACATTTGCTCACTTAGATGCAACAACAAACTTAGAGCGTAAATTATCAGAGATGGGTATTTACCCTGCGGTAGATCCATTAGCATCTACATCTCGCGCTTTATCTCCTGAAATTGTTGGAGAAGAGCACTATGCAATTGCGCGTCAAGTTCAACAAACGTTACAGCGTTATAAAGAGTTACAAGATATCATTGCAATCCTAGGTATGGATGAGTTATCTGATGAAGATAAACTTGTTGTACAACGTGCTCGTCGCGTTCAATTCTTCTTGTCTCAAAACTTCCACGTAGCAGAACAATTTACAGGTCAAAAAGGTTCTTATGTTCCTGTAAAAGAAACTGTTAAAGGATTTAAAGAGATCTTGGAAGGTAAATACGATCATTTACCTGAAGATGCGTTCCGTTTAGTTGGTCGCATTGAAGAAGTTATTGAAAATGCGAAACGTATGGGAGTAGAAGTTTAATTTAAGGGACATAGGAGGTTTTTTAAATGAAGACAATCCATGTCAGTGTAGTGACTCCTGATGGCCCAGTTTACGAATCAGAAGTGGAAATGGTAAGTACCCGAGCACAGAGTGGTGAGCTTGGTATTTTACATGGCCATATTCCGATGGTTGCTCCTTTACAAATTGGAGCCGTCCGCTTGAAGAAAGCAAGCAGTACAGAACTTGTGGCTGTTAGCGGAGGATTTCTTGAAGTAAGACCTGACAAAGTAACAATTCTTGCACAGGCTGCTGAAACAGCTGAAGAGATTGACATAGCTCGTGCAGAAGAAGCGAAAAAGCGCGCTGAAATGCGCCTTGATAGCAAACAAGATGACGTTGATGTTAAGCGTGCTGAAATTGCCTTAAAACGGGCAGTCAATCGTTTAGATATTAGTCAACGTAAGTTCTAAAAAAAGCCCTCTCAAACGAATGAGAGGGCTTTTTTGCTCTATTATACAAAAAGGGAAGAGCAAATAGCATTGATCTATGATTATATATTCCATTTAACTAAGCGCATCTATCTTCTTTATTTTGCTCAATAGTGGAAAAGGATCTTAAAATAGGGAATAAAATAAATGTTTTTCATGTTACCGTTTACGAATTTGCATAAGTGTGCTTTAATATGAAAAGAAGAGACGATGATCGTCTCTTC
>NZ_JBFULJ010000055.1:0-15101 GCF_056400385.1 Priestia sp. P5_B4 | reverse complement strand
GGAAAGTATTGGAATACAAAAATTATCGTTTTGCCTAATGCGAAGGTTGTGCTAAGAGGTCCTTATCGTTTTATGAAGCACCCTAACTATACAGTAGTAGCGGCAGAATTGGTGTTAGTTCCGCTTATGTTTCAGGCATACTGGACGTTAGCTATTTTTTCTGTTTTCAATTTGTGTATATTAGCCGTCAGAATTCCCTTAGAAGAGCAAGCGTTAACGAATGAAACAGATTACGGCGAAGTGATGCAAAACAGGGGAAGTTTCTTTCCTGTAAAAAAATCTTAAAACTAATTGAAAATGATTATCTTTCATGATAAGATGAAACAAATGATAAAGATTATCAATTTCATCAAGTAGAAACGGTGGTGGACGTAATGGTTAGTCTTTTTGTGATCGGAGCACTTGCTACATATGTTGGCGTCACAACGTATGTAATGAAAAATATTGAAAAAGCCCAAAAGGCGTAACATACATGCGATGAATAAAAAAAGCTGTCAAATTATTGACAGCTTTTTTTATTGTTTTTGTAACTAAAAATTCAGTTTTTTATGGGAAAACGCATGCGAATCAAGTAAAATAGAGGAAGAATAAGCAGAAATGAAGATGGATAGAGCACATTTAAATACAGTCTTGAATGAGGCAAAAGGGGTAGAGTAATAATGGGTAAAGTGAGTGTGAAACATCAAGAAAATCTCCGATTGGAAGCATCTCTTTTTCATTTACATAAGCAATTTCAAGCAGCTGGAGATGAACAGCAGGCAGCAAAAGCAATACAGCTGTTAAAAAAGTGGGTGAACGGCGAATTTGTTGTAGCATTTTGCGGACATTTTTCGGCTGGAAAATCGAGCATGATTAACGAATTAATGGGGCAAGCAATTTTGCCTGCAAGTCCTATTCCAACAAGCGCAAACTTAGTATCAGTAAAAGCAGGGGATGAGCATGCAACCGTTTATTACCGCAAACAGCCGCCGGTGCGTTATGAAGCACCTTATGAGTATGAGCAAATTAAGCAGTTTGCTGTGGATGGAGATGAAGTAGAGTCCATTCATTTATCGATAGATACAGATGCTATTCCTAAAAATGTTGTGGTGATGGACACACCAGGAATTGATTCAACAGATGATGCACATCGTGTATCGACCGAGTCAGCTCTTCACTTAGCGGACGTTATTTTCTACGTAATGGATTATAATCATGTGCAGGCAGAATTAAATCTTCAATTTGCAAAACAGCTGCAAGAAGCTAATAAAACGCTTTATTTAATTGTAAATCAAATCGATAAACACCAAGAAGATCAGCTAACATTCCAAGCATTTAAAGAATCTGTAGAAACGTCATTTTTAAAGTGGAATGTGAGACCAGAAGGAATTTTCTATACGTCGTTAAAAGARCCAACCAACTGTCATAATGACCTTTCGTACGTAAAATCTCTATTACTTGCTATGATGACGGAAAAAGAAAACCGACATCAGCATATTCAACATGCGATGCAAATGTTAATTGACGATCACCTTGCCTTTATTGAAGACCAAGAAGAAGAAAAGTTAACGATTCATGACGAGCTGCGCCATAAGCTGACGCTTGAGAATCATGAAATGAATAAGCAGCAAAAAGAGCAGCTTCTCGAAAAAGAAGCGGAAATAAGGCGTGCTGAAAAGCAGCTAGCAGAAACGTATCAACAAGAAACAGGTAAGATACTAAGCAACGCCAATTTAACACCATATGAAATGAGAGAAAAAGCTAGGCTGTTTTTAGAAACGACAAAGCCTGATTTTAAAGTAGGTCTTTTATTTGCTAAGAAAAAGACCGAGGAAGTAAAAAAAGAGCGGCTGACGTTATTTTTTGATGATATGAAAGAACGAGCAGCTTCTCAGCTGCAGTGGCACTTGCAGCAATATGTGCAAGAGCTGGTGAAAAATCAAAATCTTACCGATCCGGATCTTATACGCCAGGTTCAGCAGTTTGAAATTCCGTTAGAGCCGTATGATTTAATTGAAACCGTAAAGGCAGGAGCTACGATTAATGGTGATTATGTTTTAACGTACGCAAAAGATGTAGCCGATCATATTAAGAAAAAAGCGACGCGATTATTATACGAGCTTTATGCGCAAATTGAACAGAGCAAAATCGAGCAAGATGAAGTAAAGCGTAAAAAAATTTATCAACACTTGCAGGAATGTGAAGTATTTGAAGAAGCGTATACATCTCTTCAGGAAATGAAATCAAAATTGGCACGTACAAAAGCTTTGCTTCAATCTTTACAGCAAACTGATGACGACCTAACGGCAGAAGATACAAACGAGTTGTCATATATGTTACAAGAAGAATATGAAACAGGCATCATGAAAGCTGAAGAAAAGCAAGAAGCTGTGAGTGAGCAGCAGTTAGTYTCACAGCCTGAGGAAGCTGTGCATGAAACAGGAACGGAAAAGGTTCTTCAAGATGTATCAGCTGTTCTCGAACAGCTCCGTTCATTTGGAAAGTTAGACCGCTTTATTACCAGGCTTCAAGAAAAGCGTAAAAAGCTATCAAATCAAACGTTTACTGTAGCTTTATTCGGAGCATTCAGTGCCGGTAAGTCATCTTTTGCTAATGCGTTGATTGGAGAAAGATTACTTCCAGTATCTCCGAACCCAACAACAGCAACCATCAATAAAATTATGCCTCCAACAGAAAAACGGCCGCATAAAACAGCTGTTGTGCAAATGAAAACAAACGAGCAGATGATCCAAGATTTAAATGGTGCACTTAAGCTGTTTCACCATGAAGTAGAATCAATTGACGAAGCGTTAACAATTATTCCAACTCTGCAGGCAACAGAAGAGCTGCAGCTGCATTTGTCGTTTTTACAGGCAGTAGAAAAAGGCTACGGCGAAGTCAAGCAGCATATCGGTTCAGAAGTAGTGGTAGATACAGAAGGATTTCATGATTATGTAGCCAAAGAAGAAAAAGCGTGTTTTGTTCAATTTATTAACCTGTATTATGACTGTGAATTTACTCGCTTAGGCATTACGCTCGTTGATACACCCGGAGCTGATTCAATCAATGCGAGACACACTGGAGTAGCTTTTGAGTATATCAAAAATGCAGACGCCATTTTATTTGTAACATATTATAATCATGCGTTTTCAAAAGCTGACCGCGAATTTCTTATTCAGCTTGGCCGTGTAAAAGATGTATTTGCGCTTGATAAAATGTTTTTCTTAGTAAATGYAGCGGACCTAGCCAGCTCGGATACAGAGCTGCAGTTAGTTCAGACCTATGTAAAAGAACAGCTTGAACAGTATGGTATACGTTTTCCGCGCTTATACCCGGTATCAAGCTTGCAGGCTTTGCAAAACCACGAGGATAAAATGTTTCTGCCATTCAAAAATGCGTTTTACCGCTTCATAAATTATGAATTACCAGAGCTTGCTATCCAAAGTGTCTATGCAGATTTCGAACAAATTTTAGCAGTTTCCAATGAAATGAAACAGGTGCAAACAAAATCAGAAGTGGATAAAAAGCGATACATTCAATCTCTTCACATAAAAAATGAGCAGGTAGCAGCAAAACTGCATGAAATTCATTTTGAATATGAACAACAGCAGTTAGACCGAGAATTAGAAGAGCTCTTATTTTATGTAAAAAAACGTCTGTTTGTGAGGTACGATGACTTCTTTAAAGAAGCCTTCAGTCCGGCAAACTTAAGGGATGATCGAGGTGAAAAGCAAAAGCAGCTGCGCCTTTGTTTGCAGGAGTTGTTAACGTCTATTTCCTTTGATGCAACGCAAGAAGTGCGTGCGACCACTTTGCGAATCGAAAAATACATCGTAAAATTAATCGAAGACTGGCATCGAATGATCATTACAAAGCTACATCGCTATGAACCGACGTTTACTCCAACGCTGAACTCGTTAGAGCCTCCAAATGGCAGTGAAGTTGTGACAAGTCATCAATTTGATGWGAATGAATCGTATCAAAAAGAGCTTTCACTGTATAAAAACAATAAAAGCTTTTTTGAAAAAAATGAGAAAGTAAAGCTTCACGCTGCTTTACTAGAACGTATTAAGCCGGATGTTAATCACTACATTGCGAAAGAAGAAGCCGCTCTTCATTCACACTATACCCATTTAGTGAATCAGTACGTTCTAGCGCATAAACAGTCTGTATCTGAAGAATGGTATGATTATTACAAACAGCTGCAAGCGGCCGTGTCTGAAGAATTTCCAATTCAAGAATTGGTAAGTACAATGACGGTGCTAGAACATGTATTGGAGGAAAGAAAGGGTCATTAATTTTTATGTCTACACACATAAATAAACGGTTACAGGAAATTGAAAAAGAATATAATGTGGAAATTTTGTTTGCATGTGAATCAGGCAGCCGTGCTTATGGACTCGACACGTTAGCGAGTGATTTTGACGTCCGCTTTATATACAAGTATAAAGCATCACGCTATCTTCATCTCAATAGACCTCAAGAGGTCATTAATGTAGCAGAAGGCAATTATGATATGCAAGGGTGGGATTTGTACAAAACCATTTATTTGTTTACAAAATCAAACCCTTCGCTTTATGAGTGGCTATGGTCGCCTTTTGTTTATTATCAGAAGCCATCGTTTGCTGAGCCACTGCGGCAAATGATGGCTCACTCATATTCCTTAAAAGCATTGGGGTATCATTATTTTAAAATTTTAACGACAAATAGTAAAAGAAATCTGACATCTTCTGTTACAATAGAGGATATAAAAGTGATGCTTCAACTGATTCGTGCATTTTTATCACTGAAAGTAGTAGTAAAGCAGCGCAGTTTCCCTGTCATTTTATTTGCCGATTTATGTAAGCAGGCAAATCTCGACGATAGGCAGCAATCCATCATTGAGCAATTTGTACAGTGCAAGATAAGCGGGAAAGTTGCTTTTAATGTAAAGATGAAAAACTTTTTGGACAGCATTAAGAAAGCAGCTGCAGCGATAGAAAAAAGCTTAAAAGAATTACCCGAAAAGCAAATCAGTTATGAGGACATTAACTTATTTTTACTAAATCAGCATAATATAATGGAGGAACGAACATGAGTGTACATAAAGAAATTTCAGCCCATTCTAAAAAACAACACGAATTAGTACGTGCTTTTGCAAGCTTAGAAGCTCGACGCGAGCAAGCTATTGAAGCAGCTGTGCTTCTTTGCAAAGAAGGGAAACCCTTTTCTGTAGACGGTATTAATGCTGTAACAGCAGAAATTAATGAACTGTCTCAAAAATATACCATCATTCCAGGCCGTAAAGTAGTGACAGAAGAAATGGTTAAAGAGTACGTAGCAAGAATATAAACGTGCTAAGCTCTGGTGTTTTTACCTTAATTTGAACAGGATATGACGTGCCGCTTGATCCATACTAATAGTGTACCAACGAGGTACAAATAGGAGGAGATAGCGATGGGTCGTCAAAAATTAGGTAATAAAAATGCGCAAGCGAATAACAATGCAAAGCATAATTATAACCAAGAGTTCTCTTCTGAGTTTAAAGCAAATCAGGCTCAAAAAGCAAAGCGTGCAAAAAGTGCAAATGACACTTATGCTGGGGAGTTTGCTTCTGAGTTCAACGTGCAACAAAACCAAAACAATTCTGTTAACAAGAAGTTAGAAGCTAATAAAAGTGCAAATAATCAATATGGCCAAGAATTCGGCTCTTATGCTGAAGTTGAATCTGCCAAAATGAATAATGCTGCACAAAAAAAGCGTAAAAAATAACAGAACTGTTTCCAAAAGCGCCGGGATTAGTCTGCTCTGTCAGCAGATTAGCCCGGCGTTTTTTGTTGGGCAATATTTGCTTGGGTACGAGATGTCAATCCATCGCAAACTATAGATGAGGTGAAGCAATATGAATAAAGGAATTGTCATTGCTCTTTCATCAATCGGTTTAGCCCAAGCCTTAAAAATCCCCATTAAAAAGTATCAAACAGGAAAATGGGATATGCGGATGATTGCTGCGTCGGGTGGAATGCCAAGCTCTCATTCAGCCGGCGTATCTTCTTTAGCGACCTATGTAGCGTTAAAAAGAGGTGTTTCTACGATTGATTTTGCGTTAGCATCTGTTTTTGGAATTATTGTGATGTACGATGCACAAGGAATTCGAAGGCAGACTGGCGAAATTACTATTAAAGTGAATACGTTAGATGAAGAAATTGAAAAGCTTGCGGGTCTTCCAGACGGAGGCTTTCACGATTTGACGGAACAGCGCTTGAAAGAAATGCTTGGGCATCAGCCCGAAGAAGTAATTGGGGGAGCCATTTTAGGAGTAGCACTTGGAGCGATTGGCTATTTTTTAGAAGGGAAATCATAGTCAAATAGCCAAAAGTAAGCTAAGATAAAGAAGAACCTTTGCAAAAGGATGGGACGAAAAAGTGACAAAAACAGCTCAAACCGTTGAAGAGTATCTTCTTTATCTTGAAGAAAAAGGCTTTCATTTAGCAGAAGATGCACGTGGATTTATTTCATTTGGTCAGCAGTATACGCGTGCAGCTGACGAGATGGTCATATTTACAATTGAATGGACACTAAAAKTACAAAAAGAATTTGACGGCAGTTTTTTTGTATCGCTCCTCGAGAATTTGACATCAAATCGTATTAGCAATCAAAAACAAGCCATTCAATATTTAAAGTCATCAGGTATGATTTAAGCAGGATTACATTCCTGCTTCTTTTTGATTAATGGCTTGTCTGGCCAGCTGATCAGCACCTGCGTTTTGAGAGCTAGGGATCCACTTTATAAAAAATAACTCAAATTGACTGGACAATTTGAGGGCTTCTTCCAGTAAAGGAGCAAACGCTTTATTTTTAACGTATTCTTGGTTCATTGCGCGGTCTACTAGCTGAGAGTCCGTTCGAAAAGATACGCTCGTATACTTTTTTTCTAAACAAATTTTTAATGCATGAAGAAGTGCATGGTACTCTGCTTCATGATTCGTCATTGTCCCAAGAGCAATAGCGTAACGATGATGTTCACCATTTCCTTTAATTAAAATACCAGCTCCAGAAGGACCAGGGTTACCAGCAGTGGCTCCGTCTATATAAACTTCAATCATCATACAGCCTCCTTGTTAAAACAATATAAGCTTAAACCATGTTTTTTCATCAATAGTATTGTATCATAAGTACTTCAGCTATTTTATATTAGCACGTATAAACGCTAAAATCCGCTTATTAGGTAAGAAAACTGTCATGAAAAGACATAATAGAAGATAAAATACAAAAAAGCAGAAAAAGTGTTGAATTCAAAATTGCTGATGAAAGGAATGCTCGTTATGAATTTCCAAATTGAATGGCATTATAAATCCTCGAAACATAAACAGTTAATTTTCACATCCGATTTCACAGATGCGAATGAGGCGCTAATGATTGTGGGTGATTTAGAAAAAACAGGTCGAACGAAGGAAATTTTTCTACTTGATGAGCAGCAGCAAAAATGGACTGTAAAAGAAGCGAAAAAGCTCTTACAGGAAGTACAGACAGAGCCTCACGATATTGTGGCATATTTTGACGGAGGCTATGAGCATGATACGCTCCTAGCGGGGCTTGGGGTTGTGATTTATTTTAAACAGAACAACAACTCTTACCGAATACGACGCAACTCAAGKCTGCAAGAGATTGAATCAAATAATGAGGCAGAGTATGCTGCTTTTTATTATTTAATACAAGAGCTTGAGGAACTTGGTGTTCATCATATACCGGTAACGTTTAGAGGTGACTCTCAGGTTGTATTAAATCAGCTGGCTGGGGAGTGGCCCTGTTTCGAAGAAGAGTTTAATCGGTACTTAGATCGAATAGAAGATAAAATGCAGGAGCTTGGTATCAGGCCGGTATATGAGCCTATTTCAAGGAAGGAAAATGAAGAGGCTGATCAGCTTGCTACTCAAGCTCTTCAAGGGATACCAATTGCTAGTAGGAAGCAAGTGTAACACACAGAACGAAATGGAGATGAACGAGAGTGGAACGTAAACAATTATTAGAAGAAGTAACGGAGTTATTGGATTACTACTGTAGTGATTGTTTTGTAAAAAAAACGTTTAATAAAGAAAAGGGCAAAACATACGCTCAGACGTTTTGCATTAAAGAGTGTACCGTAGGAGAAAAAATTAAGCAGTATGGAGATTTGCTGACTAAAAAGTAAGCGTGTATAATTTGCCGGCAGCAGCTTCATTCTATCCATATGGAGGTGTTCTTTCAATGGATAAGTTTTCAAATGAAGAAGTAACAACAGGATATAATGATTTAAAGCAAGTAGAAGTTTCTATTCAATCTGCTCAAAAGATGATCGGGACAGCTACGATGAGTATGAGTCCTCAGCAGCTTGAAGAGGCAACGAATGCGCTTAATGATGCAAAAGCACAGCTTCAATCTACCAAAGCTCATGGCACAGGAGTAGACGAGCAATTTCTTCAGCAGTGCATGCAGTCTATTCAAACATGTGAACAGCAGCTTACTGAGGCCAAACGCTAGGTATAACAAAAAAGAGACTCGGAAAAGAGTCTCTTTTACTATAAAATAAAAAGATCTATTTATGATAGCTTAGTGACATTAGCGGCTTGCGGGCCTCTATTGCCTTCTACAATTTCAAAAGATACCTCTTGTCCTTCTTCCAAGGATTTATAACCTTCGCTTTGGATGGCAGAAAAATGTACAAATACGTCGCTGCCGCCTTCAACTTCAATAAAGCCATAGCCTTTTTCATTGTTGAACCATTTTACTTTACCATTTTGCATAACTTGAATCCCCCTAGTACTGTGCAGCCTCATGCTGCTGAAACTCGAATTATCATTTCCAATAGAGGTAAATGATTGTTTATATTATATAATAAGAAGAAATAAAATTTCAATATTAAAATTTAACTTTTCTGAAAATTAAATTTTTATTTAACGTAGGCGTAGTACAAATATAACTAAAAAAATTTCTTATGAGATGAAAAATAACTGAAAATTTAGTTTATAATAAAAGTATAGTCAGCATAATTTTAAAGCGGTGATAAGGAGTGGATCGTGTATGTATCGTACACAAGTAAATGGAAAAGAAATCATTTTGTTATTTTCAACGCTCGAAGCAGCAAAGAGCCGCAGCAACCTAGAGAAAGAGCAAATTTATAAGCGCGTGTTGCATTTAAATGAGCAGCTGCTAATGTTTCAAAATGGAACAAGCTTCACGATTGGCGATCCGTTAGGATTAATTGTAGCTCAAGTGAAAAAAAGTGATTTGACAACCATATATATCGAACATATCATTGATAAACAGTTTATGTATGATGGAGAGGGGCATCGAGGTGAAGTAGTGTAACAAGATGACACCTATATATGAAGAAGCGTACGGAGATACTCGTACGCTTCTTCATATATAGGATTAAAAATATGCGATTTTACAAGTATTAACAGGGATAAATAACAAAGTTTAATAAATTAAAGAAGAACAGTGAAACCATGAATAGCAATCACCTTTTTAGCTAAAAAATATAGATACACATCATCTTATGTAATGAGATAGTTAAGCTTTAAAATCAATGAACACGAGAGGTTTTATAAAGCTTAAATTGAAAAACGTGTGATTGTGACGTTAATTAGAAGTAAGGTTTGGAGGACGCTATGGAAAGTAGAAAAAAATTGGATTTACTTGCTCTTGCTTCTGTGCCACTTATCATGACCCTCGGAAATTCAATGTTAATTCCGGTATTGCCGGTGATTGAAAAACGTCTACAGATAAGCTCGCTGCAGGTATCCATGATTATCACGGTCTATTCAATTTTCGCTATTTTTTTAATCCCGATTGCTGGTTATTTATCAGATCGATTTGGCCGCAAGAAAATTATTATTCCAAGTTTGCTGCTTGCTGCAGTAGGAGGGGCTTTAACAGGCTGGGCTTCATGGCAAATGGCCAATCCTTTCTGGGTTATTTTAATTGGCCGAGCGATTCAAGGAATAGGTTCAGCAGGAGCTATGCCTGTTGTGATGCCTTGTGTAGGAGATATGTTCAAAGACGAGCAAGAAATTACAAAAGGACTAGGTTTAATTGAAACAGCTAATACGTTTGGGAAAGTACTAAGCCCAATACTGGGAGCTTTTTTAGCGGCTATGATTTGGTTTCTTCCTTTTTGGTTCATTCCTATTCTTTGCCTTATTTCGATTCTTTTGGTTATCTTTTTAGTAAAAGTTCCGAAAAATGATAGTTCTTCTGAATCTGAACAAAAAAAGAAAAGTATTAAGCAGTTTTTGAAGGATTTGAAGAAAACGCTCAAAGAAAATATTGGATGGCTTATGGCTATTTTTATTTTAGGCGCCATTATTATGCTTGTATTATTCGGTGTTTTATTTTACCTATCGACCATACTAGAGGAGCGTTATCATATTGTGAATACGAAAAAAGGTTTAGTGATGGCTATTCCTTTGCTCGCTTTATCTATTTCTTCTTTTGTGGCGGGGAAAAAAGTTGGAAACAATAAAATCGTTATGAAGTGGTCTGCTTTTTTTGGCTTCTTATTGTTAACATGTTCTTTCATCATTTTATTTTTTAATACGTCTCTTTTTAGTATTTTACTCACTTTAGTGCTTGGTGGAATTGGAATTGGAGCAGCTCTTCCCAGTCTTGATGCGCTTATTACAGAAGGAATTGAAAAGGAAGAGAGAGGAACCATTACGTCTCTTTACAGTTCGATGCGCTTTGTAGGAGTAGCAGCTGGGCCTCCCCTTTATACATTGCTTATGAAGTGGTCGGACATGGCTGTGTTCCAAACGTCTCTAGGGGTTAGTGCGGTAGGTGCCATTTTAGTTTTAAAAGCGATTAAACCAAAGCCTGAAGGCGGCGTAAAACTGAAGAAAGCTGAAGTGTGATTTTATAGAGCTGTCTTATGATAAAAGACAGCTCTTTGCTATTTAAAGACCCGTCAATATGCTTAAATTTATATTGTGTCTAGAAAAAATCCTTGAAATTTCTTATACTTCAATTTATAGACAGCAGATGCAATAGTTCTTATTTTATTTAATAAGGTGGTTTTGAATTGAGTATAAATTATCAAAAATTAAAAAGCATGGTGGATCATTATCAAATATTTGATCTTGTAGCGTATATAACAGAAGAAGTACAAAGCCTTCAACCAAAGAGCCTTACGGGTATTGTGAAAGAATGGTTAGCAAACTTACAAACGGAAGAAGAGCTGTACGAGCTTATCCGCTTTTGTGATGAAGCTTTATTAAATCGTTTAAGTCGAATGTTAACGACATATGGATATCGTCGATTTGGCTCGATTCGAATGGTAACTCTTTATTGTGATGATCTCCTGCGAGAAGGAAAGATACTCGACGCTGATGATAGACTTTCTTTATTAATTTCTCAGCTGGATACGGAATCAGTTAAAGAGGAACAGCTTGAGAAAATCTATTTTTTAAAGGTAAGAATTCTTTTAGAAATGAAACAAGTGGATGAAGCTTCTGAGTGGATGAAACAAGTAACGTCCCATAATCAAAAGGGTATGGCTGACAGATGGGGCTATTTTTATTTGCAGCTCAACGACAGAATGAWAGCTGAAGCCTGCTTAAAAGAAGGAACGACATATAAGGAGAATGGAGATTTTTGCTATGCAATGCTCGCAGACTTATATGCGTATGAAGGGAAGCATAAACAATCGCTTAAAAAAATTAACGAGGCTATTGTCCGCTACCCACAGCTTCCGTCTTTATATATGGATAGAGTGATGCGATTAAAAGATTTAAAAGAGTATTCTCTCTTGCTTGAAACGATTGAATTTATCAATTCAAAGTTACCCTATCACGATTATCAAGATTTTTTTACGCTGCTGCGCGCCGACATTTATTTTGAACAGAAGCAGCAATCTCAGCTTACGCATCTGCTCTCGACTAAGCGATGTTTAAAAGATTCACCTTATCAAAAATTAATTGGAAAGAATACAGACGATAAATGCAGTACAATCAAGCTTCCTATTGTACCGATTGTTCAAAAAGATAATTATTGCGTGCCAGCTAGTATGAGTATGATGTTAAGGCTTTTACATACCGAAAAAACACAGGATGAGATTGGGACGCGTATTTACGGAGGGTTAGGCTCCAAATTATCAACTGCGGTGAGCTACTTTGAATCTCTTGGCTTTGCAGCGATGTTTTTTACAGGCACAGTTGAACAGTTTAAAGAACTATTAGACAAAGGGCTGCCTATTTTGGTCAGTCTGGAATTTGAACAAGCTTCCCACGTTCAAGTTGTATTTGGCTATGATGATGAACTTGAACTTTTTCATGTACAAGATGCTAATTTTCTAAGTCCAACGTATGTAGAATATAAAAATTTTGATCAGCATTACGCTAATTCGGGTTTTTTATCAATTGTTGCTTCTAAAGCGGCAGCGGATCTCGCTTCACTTTCTAAAGAGCAAGATGTGTTTATTCGTCAGCTGTATGACTTAATCGAACTAGTTGAAGCGGATGAAGAGGCACACATTAATGATCTCGTTTCTTTACTAAAAGCAAATGAGCATGTTCCATTTGCTGCTATTTACAGTATGAAGCATTTGTATAGAAAAGAGCATGAAGCCTATATTCGTACGTGTATTAACCATGTGTTAGAGAAATATAGCAATCATGATTATCTTAAGCTTCACGCTGCATATGCCTTTTTTAAACTTGACGACAGTAAGGGAGCATCTTCCTTGTTACACCACATAGATAACAAAAAGCATAGTTCTTTTTATCACTATCTTAAAGGAAGAATTGCGCTGGATGAAGAGAAGTATGATGAGGCTGTTGAAGCACTGCGCAGCTCCCTGCAATTAGACGTAGAGCAGCATTTGAACTGGAGCTATTTAGCACTTGCATATATGTACAAAGGAAACCTGGAAAAGGCTTTTGAATGCTCGACCATTTCCTTAAATATGTATGGCGATGAATCTTATACACAAATCAATCACGGACTTATTTTAATGGAGAAAGAAAGATATGCAGAAGCCAGAAATCTTTTCGACGCGTTATTAAAAGAAAACCCAAAAGATGCGCACAGCTGGTTTGAAAGAGCCCGTTGTGATGAACATTTAAAAAAGTTTCGTAAAGCTTACCGGGGATTTCAAGTAGCTAAACAGCTTTTGCCGACTGTTCCTTATCCATATCTTTCGATAGCTGATTTGCTACAATATCAACTAGAAAAAACAGACGAAGCTGAAAGCTATCTCAAAGAAGGCATGAAGCATCTCCCAAGCGACATGACAATTCGAGGAAGACTAGGCGATTTATACGTCGCGAATCAAAGGTACGAAGAAGCTATTGCTCTGTATAAAGAAGGCTTAAAAATAGAAGAAGATGCCCTTATGTATTTGGGCTTATCTTATGCGTATCTAGAAACAGGTGAACATTTAACGGCCGTTGATACGCTCACGCTTATTGCGCAGAAGTTTTCATCGAACAGCGACGTCCTGTTGGATGCAGGCAGCATGCTTTTGGATGCAGCAAAAGAGAAGAATCTAGACGACCAAACGATAGAGTTTGGATTTGCTCTTTATGAAGAAGGAATTCATTTTGCTCAAACAGCGCTAGCTGAAGTGTTAGAAGCATATACGAGTTATTTAGAAGACACGGCTTTACTGACTCGTGGAATTAAGTTTTTAACTGCAGAACATCAAGAGCACCCTAATGAGATTTTGTACATGTGCTACTTAGGCATATTATACGAACAAGCCAAGCAGCTAACAAAAAGTGAGAAGCTTTATCAACAAGCGCTTCGTATCAAGCAAGATGCTTTGCCATATTATCGGTTAGGTGAAATATATCAATCAATGAATCGCATCACTGAAGCAAAAGAGGCCTTCCAAAAATGCTTAACTCTTGATAAAACATTTGAAGCCGCTTGTATGAAGCTTGCTGAAATGGCTTGTGAAGAACAAAATCGAACGGCTGAAAGGAATTGGCTACTTCAATGGATACAGCTGAATCCTATGGAAGTAAACGTTGAGCACGCAGCTTCACTTTGTGAAACAGAGAAAGAGTATGAAAAGCTGTTAGAGGTATTAAAAAGCGTAAAGGAAATTGTTTTGCCTCAGTGGCTTGCTGACAGCCAGGCTCATGTGTATCGCCTAAAAGGAGACATTTCACAGGCTGAAACGTATTTAGAGAAGGCGCTTGGACTAGATCCACAGAATCCTACTATTCGCCACCATCAGGCAAAATGGCTCATCATGGAGCATAGATATGAAGAAGCTAGAACAATTCTTACAGAGCTACTAAGTGAGAATCCGGAAGATTACGCTCTATTTCAAACGTTCATGTCTAGCTTTCCAAATGGAAAAAAACTGTCCGGACTTACGGCAGATTTAAAAAAGATAAAAATGGAAAAACACAGCAAAAGCTTGTTATTTAAAAACGCAGCCGAGGCTTTAAATGAGTATGCCGATTCGATCGTAGAAGAGCAGCAAGGATCTATCTTCAAACGAAGCTTAGCAAAGTTCAAAGCAAAAGCAAAAACGGTTACGCTGCTTGGCTTAACGATTGAACTGTATGAACTTGCTATAAAAACGGATCCGAATAATAAAGAGGCTGTGCATGCATTTGCGGCTTTTTACGAAGAGAAAGGATTAATTGAAGATAGCATCACTGTGCTGAAAAAATCGCTGCATCAAAGCTGGGATTTTGATGTTGCCTATCATTTAGCCAATATACTCGTTAATATCCATGAAAATGAACAGGCTGCACATGAAGCGCTAAACTTAGTTCAAAAACTTCTTGAACAGCAGCCGTATCATATAGATTTGCAGATATACCGGGCATTTATTTTGAGTAGCCTTGAAGAGGTAGAAAAATCGGAGACAGCTTTTCAAGAATTACTTCAACAGGAGATTTATCAGCCTGACATATATGCAGGACTAGCAAAACTGTATAATAAAACAGAACGTTATCATGAAACTGTTCAGCTTCTTCAAAAAGCGATTGAACAGCGTCAAGAGTATGAAGGGATGTATACTGATTTAGGTATCGCGTATCATTTAGAAGGTGAAACGGAAGCAGCAGCTTCGCTTATGATAACCAGAGTAGAAAGTGGAGAGGAAGATCTTTTTATTCGCTATAACTTGGCATGCTATCTAGCTGTTC